>DATBND010000078.1:0-6325 GCA_036554505.1 Actinomycetota bacterium
GCTGAGTAAGGGTGGCTTCGGTACCGCTCGGTTTCGATGCCAGTCCCTCTGTCGTCGCATGGATCAAGCAAGCTGATCCCGATAAGCGAGAAGCGTTCACAGACCTTCTGTTGACCCTGAAAGACCATCCACTTCCCGGAACGTCTCTACTGAGAATTAGCCCCCACGAGGATCCCAGCCGTGCGCCGGCGTCGTTCAACGTGCCTTTCGACGCATGCCTCCTGAATTACCGCGTTCCTCTCAGGGCCGAGGAACCAATCAGGCTTCTGGTCGTTCTTGATCCCTTCACGATCCCCCCACGGGAATCGCTGGAGCCCGGGTGAGTCGACCCGCTTGCTCCGTTTTCTAACCTCCGCTCGGTCGGCCGCCCGACCTACGTCCATAACTAGCTGCGCCCGGGCCCTTCCGTAGGAGATCCAGAGCTGGCGGAGAACCAACACCGCATGCGAAAGATCCTCGTCGCCCTGTTCGCCGCGAGCGTGGTCACTGCGACCGCCCCCATCGGCAACTCCGGGCCCGCCAGCGGCTTCTCGATCGTCCGGGTCCTGATCGAGTCGCGCGCAGATGCGACCTACCTGCTCACCCACTTCGACGACACGCACGAGGCGGGCCCGGGCTGGGTCGAGCTTCTCCTACATCCGGGCGACCGGGCCAAGCTCGACGCGCGCGGCTACACCTACCGCGTCGTCGAGGCCGACCCCGTGCAGCAAGAGCTCCTGGAGAGGGCCGCGCCGCAGTCGCTCGTCCGCCTGCCGGGCCCCGACCTCACCGACTACCGCCACCTCGCCGACTACGAGGCCGAGATGGCGGATCTCGCGAAGAAGAACCCCAAGCTCGTGCGCCTGATCAAGCTCCCCCACGAGAGCCTCGAGGGGCGGGTCGTCCACGGCGTCGAGATCGCGGCGAACGTCAAGAAGGACGACGGGCGTCCGGTCTTCGAGGTCGACGGCGTGCACCACGCGCGGGAGTGGCCCGCCGGTGAGTACCCGATGATCTACGCCCACCACCTGGTCGAGGGCTTCGGCAAGGATCCCGCCGTGACGAAGCTCTTGCGCAAGGCGCGCGTGATGATCGTTCCGATCGTGAACGTCGACGGGTTCGAGTACTCGCGCGAGTCGCTCGTGAACCCGCAGGGCGAGGCAGCCATCCCGCTGGAGGCCGCCGGCCTTGAGGCGTACTGGCGAAAGAACCGCCGCTCTACCTCGGGCACGCCGGCCGACGCATACGGCGTGGACGTGAACCGCAACTACGCGTTCCATTGGGGCGACGACATCGGAGGATCGTCGGACGTCCCGGCCGAGCAGACCTATCGAGGCGAAGCGCCGTTCTCGGAGCCCGAGGGGCAGAACATCCGCGATCTCGTCCTCACCAACGAGGTAACCGGGCTGATCTCCAACCACACCTCCGGGCGCCTGGTCCTACGCCCGTGGGGCGACACGTGGGAGCCGTCTCCGGACGATCAGATCTTCGTGTCGCTCGGCGACAAGATGTCGAAGGCGATGGGGGGCTACCGCAACATCCCCGGACGAATGCTCTACGCGACGACGGGGACCACGAGCGACTGGACGTACGCCGCGACGGCAGCCCTCGCTTACACGTTCGAGCACGGGACGTCGTTCCACCCCCCGTACGCGGAGGAGGTCGGCGAGAACTGGAAGAAGGTCGTCGAGGCCTACATGATCATGGGCAAGGCCGCCGCGACACCGCGTTATCACTCGATCGTCAAGGGCCGCGTCCTCGACAAGAAGGGCCGGCCGGTGCGCGCCACGCTCGAGCTTCACAAGAAGTTCGCTACGCCGCTGTGGCCCACCAATCCCACGGGCGAGGAGAGCATGCCGGAGACGTTGCACGTCAAGTCGACGACCACGCCCAACGGTTCGTTTGCCTGGCACCTCAGCCCGAGCACGCGACCCGTCGTAACGAAGGGCCGCGAGCCCTACACCCTGACGATCAGCGCGAAGGGTTTCGCCAAGACGTTCAAGGTGAACGTGCGCCGGGGCCAGGTGCTGAATCTGGGACGCGTCAAGCTGAAGGGCCGGCAGGCCGTCGCGGTATTGGAGTCGCGGGACGTCGAAGGGTCGGGAGCGCGTCGCTAGACGATCCGGCGCCCGAAGACGAACTGCCCCAGGTACCACGACCCCTGCCCCATGTAACTGAGGCTGACGCCGTCCTTCGAGCCGGACGAGTCGATCATCCAGCCGTTTCCGAGGTAGATGCCGACGTGGTACACGCTCGCCGGGTCCGCGCCGCGGCCGCCGGAGGCGAAGAACACGAGGTCGGTCGGCTTCAGCTCCTTGAACCCGAGCCGCTTCTTCTTCGGAGTTGCCGACGCCATCTGAGCCGACGATCGCTCGGGAAGGGCGAAGCCCTTGTAGGGACGCTTCGGCGACCAGCCCGAGGCCTTCTCTCTCATGACGTACCAGGTGAAGCCCGAGCAGTCGACGCCGCCGTGGGGCTGCGCGCCGTAGGGGTAGCCGTCGGGGGTCTTCTGGATCCACTCGCCACCCCACACGTACGGAGTGCCGGCGAGAGAGAAGGCGAACTTCACGATCTCCTTCTCGTCCTTGCCGAGCTTGGTCAGCGAGAAGTTGGCGAGGTTGCCGGCGGTGTAGGTGTCCGGGCTCGTCTTTGCCTGCCAGACCGCCCACAGCACGTCGCCCTGGTTCAGAGGATCGTCGGAAGACGCCTCGAGGTGCTCCTCGGAGGTCGAGCGGTCGTGGCGCAGGCCGAGGCTCCGGGCGACGACCTCGTAGCCGAAGTCCTTGCCCGCGCCGTGGCTCCAGCCGTCGGGGGTCTTCACGTTGGTGAGGTGCAGCGCGACGTCTTTCTGGCCGAGCGCCTTGACCAGGCTCTTTCCGACCTCGAACGCGGTGACGTCGCCCTTGTCCCGGCTGAAGCCTCCGCCGAAAGCCTTCTTCATGATCGCCTTGAACGTCGCGCGGGGCATGGGCTTGTTGATCTCGAGCCCGGAGCGGTCGACGTAGCCGTTCGTCAGCGCGTAGGCGACGGCGTCCTTGGCCCAGTCGGGGACGTGGACGGTCTTCCTGCCGAGGGTTGCGGCGGAGGCGTGCAGGGGGGCCATCCCCGAGAGGATGAGCCCGCCCGCAACCAGCGCAGTCGCAATCGATCTCCGGTGTTCCACAAGGTCCCATCGGCAGACCACGGGCGCGGCCTTGACAGGGATTTCCACCCCTTTTTGGGTGAATTCGTCACCCTCCCCGGGTGACGTCAGGCGGTGACGATCCGCCCATACCGGGCAGGAAGGAGGCTCCCGCCGCCGAACCATCCTTCGAAGCTCTACGGAAGCTCTTTCGTGACGACCCCGTACCAAGGAGGCACCATGCGCCGCACCATCCGAATGCTCTTGATCCCGGCACTGCTCGCGGCAGTGCTCCCGGTGGCCGGCGCGGTCGTCGCCCACTCGAAGAAAGTGAGCTGCCCGTCCGTCGCGCCGAAGCCGCTGAAGTTCGGCAAGCCGACCTACATCGACGAGACGCGCGCGGGTGGCGAGCCCGTGAGCATCGTCGCCCAGGACGGGTCGATCATCGTGTCCGCGCACGCGGGCACGACGCACATCTACAAGGACCCGAACGCGGCGGGTGGCGCCGGCGACTTCGTCGTCGGATACAGCAACCAGACCCTGAACTGGCGCTCGGCCGACGGGGGCAAGACGTGGAAGTACACGGGCGTCGCAGGCCAGGAGGCCGGTCCGCACAGCCCGAGCTCGAGCGGGTTCTCCGACCCGGACCTCGCGATCGACGCAGGCGGAAAGCTCTACAACACCGAGATCAACCTCGCGAACGACGCGGTGTACTCGAGCCCGGACGACGGACAGTCGTGGCCGGTCGCGAACCCCGGCGCCGCGTCGGGTGACCGTCCCTGGCTCACCGGCCAGGAGGCCGAGGAGGTCTACCTCTACGTCAACTCGCCGCATCAGCTGTGGCGCTCGACCGACGGTGGCGTCACGTTCTTGCTCGTGACGACCGACTTCCCCGCGGTGAGCAAGCTTCAGAACGACCCGCTCAACTTCGACCACGGTCTGATCGGTCCGACCGCCGACGGCGGCGTGGCGATCTCCGAGGACGACGGTGTGTCGTGGGACTCGTACCCGAACCCGGGCCTCGGCAAGTCGACGCAGTTCTTCGGCGCCATCGCCGTGGACCGTGCCGGCTGGGTCTACTCGGCGGCGGCCGGCGGCTACACCGGCGCGGGCGACACGAAGCCCGACGGTGAGGTCACGTTCAACTACTTCAACCGCGTGACGCGCAAGTGGGGAACGAGCGCGGTCAAGATCCCGATGCCCAAGGGCGACGCGATGTGGCCGTGGATCATCGCCGGCGACAACGGCCGCGTGTCGGTGGTCTGGTACCAGACGCTCGGCAAGGACGCGAACAAGTTCTACATCTTCGCGGCTCAGACGACGAACGCCCACGGAAGCAAGGTCAAGTGCTCGGACGGCAAGAAGCACGCCATTGCGCCGCAGTGGACCGTGACCAACGCGTCGAAGCGCCCGATCCACGTCGGCGACATCTGCCTCGCCGGCACGGGTTGCAACGCCAACACCGACTTCAGCCGCGGTGACCGTCGTCTCGGGGACTTCTTCACCGTGAACTACGACCACAAGGGCAACCTCTTCATCGCCTCCGGCGACACGATGTTGCAGAGCCCCCTCGACGGGCCGAAGCCGGTCAGCAACCCGATCTTCATCAAGCAGGTCTCCGGCACCAAGATGCTCAAGAAGCCGGACAAGATCCGCGAGACGCGCTGCTTGTTCCCGCAGCCCACTTGTTGAGCTGATCCCTTCTCTCTCCGGGGTCAACTTAGAGACGGCCCGGCCGCTTGGCCGGGCCGTTTCCTTTTGTCCCCGCCCGCGCCGGGGGTGCGGGCGGCTGTCGCGTTGTCCCCGCCCGCGCCGGGCTGACTAAGCGGGCTGCTCGCTCGTGCAGAAGGCGCAGCGCCGGGCGGCCTTCGGGATCTTGCTGAGACACTCCGGGCACGCCTTGGTCGTGCTGGCGACGTCCGGCTCGGTACGGCGGCGGGCCATCAGCGCGTTCACCGGCTTGACGACGAAGAAGAACAGCGCCGCCGCGATCAGCAGGAACGTGATCAGCGCGTTGATGAAGGCGCCGTACTTGAAGACACCCCCACCGACCGTGAACGACATGCGGTCGAAGTTCGTCTTGCCCGGGATCGAGATGAGGGGAGTCAACAGGTTCTCGACGAACGCGGTCACGACTGCGCCGAACGCGGCTCCGATCACGACGCCCACGGCGAGGTCGATGACGTTACCGCGCAGCACGAACGCCTTGAACTCCTTCAGCATGAGCCCCCCTCTCGGTCCTACGCGATCTTCTCGACCGCGTCGGACGCGATGTGGTCGTCGATGAGGTCGATGACCGCGGACTCGACCGCGCCCTGGAACGCAGGCTCGCCGTAGTCGACGTCGCCGAGCTCTGTCAGCGCATTCGTGATGACCCATCCGGAGTTGTAGCGGTCGAAGACGCGCGGATCGATGTACGACGCCCTGCACACCGCGGGGGTGTTGCCGAGGTAGTGCGAGACCTCCTTGATGGCGCGCGCTATCGCGCGCTTCCGACCCGTCTTGGATGCAGCCACCTCACCCGCAACCGCGAGGCCGACCGAGGCCAGGACGGTCGCCGTCCACGTACGGAAGTCCTTCGCCGTGAAGTCCTGGCCGGAGATCTCCTTGATGTACGCGTTGATGTCCGCCGACTTGATGTCGTACCACCGTCCGCCGGACTTGTACGCGAGCAGCTCGGGCCCGCCCGATCGCCGTCGCTTCATCGCGGCGACGACCTCGTACACCTCGGGGTCGACGATCGACCAGATCCGTCGCTTGCCGCTCTTGGCCCGGTAGTCGAAGTAGATCTCGTTGCGCCCGTCGAGCCGGACGTGTCGCTTCTGGATGGTCGCGAGGCCGTAGGTCTGGTTCTGCTCCGCGTAGCCTTCGGTGCCGATCCTGAAGAACCCCCGGTCGAGCAAGCGCGCGGCGCATCCGAGAATGCGCTCTCGCTCCCATCCGTCCCGCCGGATGTCCTCGTTCCACTTCTCCCGCATCTCCGGCAACGCACGAGCGAAGTCGAGCATGTGATCGAATTTCTCCCGGTCCCGTCGCTCGCGCCATTTCGGGTGGTAGATGTACTGCTTGCGCCCGGCCTGATCCGACCCGATCGCCTGGATATGGCCCATCGGGAGGGCGCAGATCCAGACGTCCTTCCACGCGGGCGGGATCGCGAGCGACGCGATGCGGGCGAGGACCTCGTCGTCCTCGACCCGCCGGCCGTCGTCGTCGACGTACTCGAAG
>DATBND010000190.1:0-4172 GCA_036554505.1 Actinomycetota bacterium
GGGACCACCGAACGCCGAATACGGCAACGGGTGCAATGAGGATCTGTGGCGCAGCGACGGGACCTCCGCCGGCACCTTCAAGCTGAGGGAGCTCGACCTGCCACAGTGGGGAAGCCACCGCGTGTACGAGATGGACGAGCAGGCCTTCTTCGTCGGTAGCGATCCGGAGCATTCCCGAGAGCTGTGGAAGAGCGACGGGACCCCCGAAGGCACGACGATGATCGAGGACGTCAATCCAGGCACAGGGCCGAGCCAGGTGTCGGCAGTCCGCCACAGCCACTACTCAACCGATCCAGTCCTCGACGACCGCTTCTATTTCGACGCCGACAACGGGACCCACGGGTCCGAGGTGTGGATCTCCGACGGCACAGAAGACGGGACGCAGTTGATGGCGGACATCAGGCCCGGAGACAAGGGCAGCCATCCCCACAACTTCCAAGCGACCGAGTCACTTGGCCTGGTCTTCTTCATCGCCGACGATGGCCGTCACGGCTACGAGCTCTGGAAGACGGACGGGGCCGCGGGAGGGACGAGGATGCTCAAGGACATCAACCCTGATGGGAACGGCGTCGGCTATGAGGCGTTCGGAGGCGAGCTCACCCGGCTGGGCGACAAGCTCTACTTCTTTGCGACCGACGGGGACCACCCGTTCGAGCTATGGGCCACGGACGGCACGCGCCGCGGGACGAAACGAGTCGCCGACCTGTAGAGAGCCCGATGGGGTTTGCGTTTGGCCCCTCTCCGATCCCGGCAATCCCCGGATGGTCCTTGCATGGCGTGCGACCGTGCTCTTGAATCCGAGGCATGGATCTTTACGAGTTGCTCAAGTTCATTCATGTGCTCGCCGCGGCGGCGTGGGTCGGTGGGGTCGTGCTCAGTCAGGTGCATGGCGCGTGGGTGGCCAAGAAGAACGACCCGCACGACTTCAACAGCTTCATCGCGTTCCAGGCATTCCTGGGCAAAAAATACTTCATGCCACTGGCGATCACCGTGATCGCCGCAGGCATCGCGATGGTGCTCGAGTCCGAGGCGTGGGACTTCACCGACACGTGGATCATCATCGGGATCGCCCTCTACGTCGTGAGCGTCGTGATCGGCGCCGGGTTCCTCGGCCCCCAGAGCGAGAAGATCCAACAAGGCCTCGCCTCCGGCGGACCGCCCGACACCGCTCTCCAGGCGCTGATCGACCGGGTCGCGCTGCTGAGCCGGGTCGACTTCGTCGTCCTGATCCTCGTGGTCGCCGACATGGTGATCAAGCCCGGGCTCTAGCTTCGATCTCGGCGGAACCCCCTTGCGCCCCCGGCGGCGCAGTCGGACCCTAGACGCGACCCGTCACGTCCCGAGAAGGAGGGCTCACATGGCCGAGCATCCCAACGCCGCGCTACTGCGCAAGGGCTACGAAGCGTTTGCGAATGGCGACATGGAGACCATCGACACGCTCTTCGCCGACGACATCGTGTGGCACGTCGGGGGCAACAGCATGCTGTCCGGCGACTACAAGGGCAAGGAAGAGGTCATCGGCATGTTCGGGCGCCTCTTCCAGGAGACCGGCGGCACCTTCAAGATCGAGATCCACGACGTGCTCGCCAACGACAAGCATTCCGTGTGCATCAACACGATCAGCGGCGAGCGCAACGGCGCGCGCTTCGAGACGAAGGGCGTCGACGTCTTCCACCCGACCCCGGACGGCAAGGTCAAGGAGTACTGGGGCCTCGTCGAGGACCAGGCGGTCATGGACGCCGCGTTCGCCGAGTAGGGCGACGGGCACGAGCCGCTACTGCGGGGCCGACTCCGAATCGAGCCACGCCGCGTACTTGGCTCCGGCCCCCGTGTTGTAGAGCACGACCGGGCCGTCGAGTCGTCCGGCGCGCGCCAACTCGTCGGCCGCGGCAACCGTGGCCGCGCCCTCGGGGCATGCGAAGACCCCTTCACTAGCCGCGAGATCGCGCACCGAGTCGAGGATGCGGCGTTCCTCCACCGCGACCATCAGCCCGCCCGACGCGCGGATCGTCTGCAGCACGAGCGCGCCCTCGACGGGAGCAGGGACGCGCAAGCCGGCCGCCGCGGTGCGCGGCTCGCCCGCCCACGGCTCGACCTCGTCGTCACCGTTCTCGAACGCGGCGACGATCGGTGCGCAGCGGTCCGGCTGCACGCCGATCAACACAGGGGGGTCGTCCGAGGTCCAACCGAGCTCCGCCACCTCGTCGGCTGCCTTTGCTGCGGCGATTGCACCCACTCCCCCGCCGACCGGCAGCACGATGGTGCGCGGCAAGCGCATGTCCCCGACCGTGCGCAGTCGACGCCGTCCGGAGGGAGAGCCGAGCCGGTCGAAGAGCTCCAACCAGCACGACTTCTTTCCCTCCAACCGATAGGGCTCGCTGAAGGTCGTGACGAGATAGGCGCCCGTCTCCTCCGCGATCTCGGCCGCACGTGCTCCCGCGTCCGCGATGGTGCCGTCGACGAGCTCGAGCTGTCCGCCCGCGTTCGTAACCTCCGCCTGGTTCATCGTCGGCGCAGTGCGCGCCATCGTCACCGTTATGTCGATCCCCGCGCGGGCCGCGTAGAGCGACCACGCGCCACCGGCGTTGCCGGCGCTCGGCATGACCACGCTCTTGACGCCGAGCTCGACCGCCTTCGACAGGCCGACCGCCGCTCCCCTGGCCTTGAAGGTGCCCGTCGGGAGAACGCCGTCGTCCTTGATCCACACCTCGGTCTGCCACCGCTCGGACAGCCGGTGCGCGAACAGCAGGGGCGTCTCGACCTCTCCGAGAGAGACGCGTGCGCCCGTAACCGGGAGCAACTCCTCGTAGCGCCACATCCCGCGCGGCCGGCGGCGAACCTCCTCGAGGTCGATCTTCGAGAGGTCGTAGCGCGCCAGCAACGTGCCGCCGCAGTCGCACCGGTTGTGCAGCTCGCGGGCGCTGTACGTGCGGCCGCAGCGCGCGCATTCGAGCCGATCGAGCCTAGATCCCATGTCCGAGAAAACCTACAGGCCCACACCGGTCCGCCGAACCAGCCCGACGCCGCCTCGCGTGGTTGGCGGGCTTCCTCGAGATCGAGCTTCGGCCGGGAGGGACTCTCGTTGACCGCTCGACCATCCCCGCCGACAATCGTCGCCATGGCTCCATATCCGGTGGTGGCAGCGGAGCTGCACGAACCCAACGTCGGGCTTCTCGCTCTCGCCGGGATCCTGCTGGTCGGCTGGTATCTGGTGCTTGGAGCCCTCGCATTGATCCGGTGGCCGAAGACGCCGGAGGCGGGGCCTCCGACCAACGACCTGAGGCCGGAATCTCCGGCTCTCGCGAACCTCCTGACGAATGGCTGGTTGCTAAACGAGGACGCGATGCCGGCGACGCTTCTGGATCTCGCGGCGCGGGGCTTCGTGAAGATCGAGGATCGCGGCGATGAACGTATGCAGTGCCGGGTTCCTTCACGGAGTCCCGAGACGGCGTCGTTGAATCCGTATGAGCGCCGAGTACTCGATCACATCAACAAATTGGCTCGCGAAGGCATTGTCCCGGCTGCCGCGCTCACGACGGGTCCGGGCGACGAGTCGACGAAGTGGTGGAAAGCGTTTCGGAAGGAGGTCGGCAGCGACGCCAAGGCGCGCGGCCTTGCGGGCGAGTTCTGGCCCGTCAAGTTGTCGGTGCTAATGCTCCTTCTCGGCCTCCCGATCTACTTCTTGATCGGGGGGAGCACCGGTTTCCGCGAAGATGAAAAGGTGCATCAGACGGCCTTGCTACAGACCGTGACCGTCGCGATGTGGGCGGGGATCTTCCCACTTGCGCTCGTGACGGTGACGGCGCGCCTTCGGGACACACCCGACGGACGCACTGCGGCGGCGCACTGGTTCGGAGTCCGCCAGAACCTCGAGACCCTCCCGTTATTTCCCGACATGCCTGCGGACGCGGTGGTGACCTGGGAGCGTCACCTCGCCTACGGCGCCGCCCTCGGGGTGGCGGGCCGATCGGTGAAAGAGCTTCCGCTCGGCGCCGAGCACGATCGTCGCGCGTGGACCGACTACGGCGGGAGCTGGCGACAGGTACGCGTGCGTTATCCCGTTGTCCGGCCGGGGTGGGGCAAGAGCCCGTTGGTCGCGGGGCTCATCTCCCTCGCAGTCCTGGCCGGCTCGCTGTGTGCCTTGTGGTTCGTCAACGAGGTTGGCTTGCTGC
>DATBND010000174.1:0-4788 GCA_036554505.1 Actinomycetota bacterium
CGCGCGGGAAACGTCCCTAAGGTCCGTCGGCCATGCCCGAGGAACGCCTCGACATCAGAAACGTCGCGATCGTCGCCCACGTCGATCACGGCAAGACCACGCTCGTCGACGCCCTTCTCTGGCAGTCGGGCGCGTTCCGCAGCAACCAGGACGTAGCCGAGCGCGTGATGGACTCGATGGACCTCGAGCGCGAGAAGGGCATCACGATCCTCGCCAAGAACACCGCAGTCCGCTACGGCGACGTCAAGATCAATATCGTCGACACGCGGGGGCACGCCGACTTCGGCGGCGAGGTCGAGCGGGGGCTGACGATGGTCGACGGCGTCCTCTTGCTGGTGGACGCGAGCGAGGGCCCGCTTCCACAGACCCGATTCGTCCTTCGGAAGGCGCTCGAGGGCCGTTTGCCGGTGATCCTCGTCGTGAACAAGGTCGACCGACCGGACGCGCGCATCGCCGAGGTCGTGAACGAGGTCTACGAGCTCTTCCTCGACCTCGACGCGGACGAGAGTCAGATCGACTTCCCGATCGTCTACTGCAACGCCAAGGAGGGATGGGCCTCACTCGACCCGGACCAAGAAGGCAGCGACCTGAAGCCGCTGTTCGAGCTCCTGCTCGAGCACATCCCAGCGCCGTCGTACGAGTCCGGCCACCCCTTGCAAGCCCTCGTGACGAACCTGGACGCGTCTCCATACGTCGGGCGCCTCGCCTTGTGCCGAATGTTCCACGGCACGATCACGCGCGGGGAGCCGGTGGCGTGGTGCCGGTCCGACGAGTCGATCGAGACCGTCAAGATCACCGAGCTCTACGTCACCGAGGCTCTCGATCGCGTCGACGCGGCCGAAGCGGGGCCCGGCGAGATCATCGCGATCGCCGGGCTGCCCGACGTGACCATCGGGGAGACGCTCTCTGATCCCGCCGATCCTCGGCCATTGCCGGTCAGCCACTTCGACGATCCCAGCTTGTCGATGACGATCGGCATCAACACGTCCCCTCTCTCGGGACAGGACGGGAGCAAGCTCACCGCTCGTCTCGTCAAGGGCCGGCTCGACCAGGAGCTCGTCGGCAACGTGTCGATCCGGCTGCTGCCAACCGAGCGTCCGGACGCGTGGGAGGTGCAGGGCCGCGGCGAGCTCCAGCTCGCGGTGCTCGTCGAGATGATGCGCCGCGAGGGCTTCGAGCTCACCGTCGGAAAACCGCAAGTCGTCACGAAGGAGATCGACGGCAAAACATGCGAGCCCGTCGAGCGACTCACCATCGACGCGCCGGAAGACTTCCTCGGCGTGATCACTCAGCTGTTGGCGCTTCGCAAAGGCCGGCTGGAGAACATGGTGAACCACGGCACGGGATGGGTCCGGATGGAATACCTCGTCCCGGCGCGCGCTCTGATCGGCTTCCGCACCGAGTTCATGACCGAGACGCGCGGCACGGGGCTTCTGCATCACGTCTTCGAGCGCTACGAGCCGTGGCACGGGGATCTCCGAACGCGGCCGACGGGAAGCCTCGTCGCCGACCGCCGGGGCATCACCTCTTCCTACGCGCTCCTGAACCTCCAGGAGCGCGGCAGCATGTTCGTCCCGCCGGGGGTCGAGGTCTACGAGGGCATGATCGTCGGCGAGAACGCGCGGCCGGACGACATGGACGTCAACCCCACGAAGGAGAAGAAGCTGACGAACATGCGATCGGCGGGCGCGGACGAGCTCGTGCGACTGATCCCGCACAAGGACATGTCGCTCGAGCAAGCCCTCGAGTTCATCCGCGAGGACGAGTGCGTGGAGGTGACGCCCGCGGGCGTCCGCCTGCGCAAGGTCTTACTCGACGCCGCGCAGCGCGCCAGGAGCGCGAGACGATCTAAGCCGCTATAGACCGAGCGCGCTCAACCCGAGGCTCAGCGTCGGACTGGGATCGGTCCCGTTGGTGCCCGCGTCGTCCCCACCGGTCACGACGAAGTACACGATGACCCCGATGATGATGAGGATTATGAGGAACGCCCAAATGGCGCCGCCTCCGCCACCACCGCCGCGCCGGCCGCGTCCGTAGCCCCGGCCCCCGCGGAACCCACCGCCTCGGCCTCCGCCTCCGCGGCCTCCGCCTCCGCGGCCACCACCACCGCCGCCGGGACCGCGTCCTCCACCGCCGCCGCCGCCACGGCCGCCGCCTCCGCTGAGACCGCCGCCACCGCCGTTGCCGGGGCCGCCGTTGCCACCGCCGCCACCGCTTCCGGCCTGGAAACCCTCGTCCTGTATACGACCTGGACCGGCGCCGCCTCCGCTACCCCCGCGGTCTCCGCCGCCGCCTCCTCCGCGGCCACCGCCGCCACCACGGCCTCCGCCGCCGCCCCCTCGTCCGCCTCCGCCGCCACCGCGGCCTCCGCCACCGCCGCCACCGCGGCCGCCGCCGCCTCCGCCTCGTCCGCCTCCGCCACCGCCACCTCGGCCTCTGCCCATGCCTGCCTCCTCGATTGGCTCGTAGACGACCGCGCACCCTTACCCATAAACGACCGCCGCGTCTACCGGCCGGCGAGCATTACCCTGGACACATGGCGGCGGTGACGGTCTTCGTGGACAGGGCGGTGACGGGCGACCTTCCGGCGATCTGCGTCCGCACGGGAGAACCTGCGACGCACGAGGTCGCCGTGCGGAAGGCCGTCGGGAGCCTGGGGTGGGCCTGGATCCTCGTCGTCCTCGGTCCACCGGGCTGGCTTGCTCTCGCGCTCGCGTCGATCTCGGGAGCCGGGCGCGAGACCCTCGAGGTCACGCTCCCCTACAGCACCGCCGCGCTCGCTCGTTATCGCTTTCGCAACCGTATGACGTTGTGGGCGTGGGTGGCCTTCCTCCCCGGAGGGATCGCGGCCCTTACCGGCGGCCTTACTCCATGGCTGTGGGCCCCGGTCGCGCTCGGCGGGCTCGCAGTCGCGCTCGTCGGACACGTGATGCTGTCGTTCGACGAGGTCGACCTTCGGCTCGACGGATCGCGCCGGTGGGTCACGCTCAACGGAGTGCACGAGCGCTTCGCGGACGCGCTAGCAGCGGAACCACGCGCGGCTGCGCCTCCCGCCTGAGAGTGCAGAGCCCGAACGCCGGCGAGACGCGTGCCCTGGAGGAGCTCGAGCACGAGCTCTTGAACGCAGTCCGAGAACGCGACATGGTGAGGCTCGATCAGTTGATCGGCAACGACTTCACGCTCACGACCGGCCGCGCCGGCGCCGAAGTGCGATCGCGTGAGGAGTGGATGCGCATAACCGAGACCGCTTACGTCCTGGCGGAATTCGAGTTCGAGGAGATATACGTCCAGCTCTACGACGCGTGCGCGATCGTTCGCTCCCGTTATTCGCAGCGCGCTTCCATGGATGACGATCCGCGGAACACGACGTTTCGAATGACCGACGTGTGGATCGGCGGGCCGGCAACTGGAAGCTCCAGGCCCGGCACGCGCAACCCATCGCCGGCGACTGACCGCCGAGGCCTACGGAAGCTTCACGAACTGACCGAGGAAGGCCCGCGCCGACGGCGTGTCCAGTCGGTAGTCGACGTTCGTCGCGCGACATGGCACGTCACCGGTGATCGTCGTTGCGGCGACGATGTTCGTCTCGGTCGAGCCGGCCCCCAGGAAGTTCGGGCCACCCGAGTCGCCGTAGCAGGTTCCGGCGTCGCCGGTAGCCGGGTTCATCGAGAGCCTGAGCCAGCTCGGGTTGATCGAGTTCAGGGACCCCACTCCCACGTACCGGACGTCCGCATAGTGGAAGGTCTTGCCGCCGGGCCCGTTCGTGACCGACTGGGCGCCGTAGCCGACCGCCGTGAACTGCGTGCCCATGCGCAAGCTCGACAGCGAGCTCGCCGCGGGGAGGCGGGCAGGCGCGATCCCCTTCACCGCCTTGTCCAGGACGACGACGGCGATGTCGTGAGGATCGCTCTGGGCCTGGTTGTAGAGCGGGTCCGGACGCCACGTGCCCCAGTAGGTCGTCCCCTTCGCCGGGTCGTAAACGGAGTCGAACGTGACCGCGACCCGCGTCACCCCGTGGTCACAGTGAGCCGCCGTGAGGAAGATCGTCGGCGCGATCAACGTCCCGGTGCACGACGACCACGTGCCGTCGGAATAGGCGACGGGGGCCAGCAACGCACCGACGCTCGGGTGCTTGTTCCCGTCGGGGACCCCGTACGTGATCGCGCTCGCGTGCGGACCGAGGGCGACGAGCGCGATGACGACGAGGGAAAGGACGGTGCGGCGCATAGGTGAGCTCCTCGAGAGAGAGACGGGAAACGTGTGTTCGACGATAGCGACCCGGCCCCCGCTCGCCTAGGGGGTTGGCCCGAAAAGCAGGAGCCGGTGCCCGCACGTGGCGAGCACCGGCTCCTGACGGCGTTTGCGTTCAGCGTGTGTAGGCAGTTGCGACGTTCGAGCTCGGGCTGTAGTTGTTCGCGTCATCCCAGGCGATCACGTAGTAGTAGTATGTCTGGCCCCGCACCGTCGCACCGTCCACGAACGACGTGGTGGTGGAGGAGCCGATCTGGGTGAACGAACCGGGCTCGTTACTGGTGCTGCGCCACACCTGGTAACCGACGACCGCCGTGCGCCCCGTGGCCTCCGACGCCTGCCAGCCGAGAGCGATTCCCTTGGCCGCTCGCTTGGCGCTGGGCTTCGCCGCCAGGTTCCGCGGCGCCGTCACCCTGTCGATGCACGGATCCGGAGTCCCGACGCCGATCACGCAGAGACTCGAGCCCGGGGCCGGGTCGAGCGACACCTGGTTGGGATCGAACGCGACGTGCTGCGACTGACCATCCGTCTTGTAGT
>DATBND010000193.1:0-6178 GCA_036554505.1 Actinomycetota bacterium
CGACGGCCCGGGCAGCGTGACGGTGGACGAGCCGACCGAGCCCGCGCTGAATCCTGACGATGACGATCTCCGCGACGCCCAGGAAGAAGGCGAGTCGTCGTGACGAATGAGCACTCTGAGGACACGCGCTCGGACGGCTCGCGCAGCGAGGACGCGAGCTCGAGCGATTCGCACTCCGGCGACGATGCTTCCTCGCAGTCGCCGGTGGACGGTCCCGGCGCCGCGGAGGGCAACGACGAGAGCGGCGCTACCAGCTATGACCGGCCGGGAGGGGAGCACGGGGCGGACGACGGCAAATCGCAAAATCCCTAGTCGAAGGGGGTCCCACGATTAGCCTGTCGCACATGTCTCCAGCACGGAAGCGCATCGCTCTGACCGCGTCCGCGGTAGTCGCCGTTTTGACCGCGTCCCTGTTGCCTCAGGTCACCGCGAGTGCTCAGGATGCCCCCGGCGTCACGCTGAAGGCATCGCCCAAGATCATGCGGTTCGGAAAGCGAACTCTCCTCTCCGGTGCGGTGTCGCCAGCTGCCCAAGGAGAGACGGTCAGCATCGTGGACGAGAACGCCCAGGTGCTGGCGACCGCCACGACCAACGAACAAGGTCGTTACGCAGTGCGGTATCAGCCGCGCGCCAATATCGAGGTGCGCGCGCAATGGGCGGCGGTGTTCAGCGAGCCCGTAGCGCTGAGGGTCATCCCTCTTCTCGAGGCCAAGCTCGGCCCCGTCAAGGTCTTCCGTACGGGACGCATCCGCGGGCAGCTTCTCCCTGCCCACGCGCAGGGTCGGGTCCACTACGCGGTCAAGCGACGGGGCAAGCTCGTCGGTCGAGGCGTCGTTTCGCTGAAGAACGGCCGCTGGTTCTCGAAGCGCGTGGCTATCAAGAAGCCGGGGACGTACCGTGTCAGCGTGCGCTTCGACGGCGCCGACCACGCGCCGGTCGCAGCTCGTACTCAGGCCCGCACGACGAAGCTGCCGAATCTGGGCGAAGGCTCGCGGGGCCCGATGGTGAAGGTGCTGGAGTCGCGTCTTCGTTCGCTCGGTTACCACATCACCGGCGTGAACAAGCGCTACGACTACCGGACGTACGACGCGGTCATGGCGTTCAACAAGGTCCAGGGTCGGGGCCGCGTCGGCAGTGTTGACAAGTCCACGTGGTACGCCCTCGGCTCACCGAAGAAGCCACGTCCCGTGTCGAAGAAGCCGAACTTCCACATCGAGGTCGACCAAACGAAGCAGGTCCTCTACATGGTCAAGGACGGGAAGGTGAAGAAGATCCTTCACGTCTCGACGGGCGCGGGGGCGGCGACCCGCGACGGGGTGTGGCACGTCTATCGAAAGCTGGCCGGCACGAGCGGTGGTGGCCTCTACTACCCGAGCTATTTCGACGGGCTTCGCGCCCTGCACGGGTGGTCGTCCGTTCCCAACTACAACGCCAGCCACGGGTGCGTCCGCCTTCCGATGTGGAGCGCGCAGTGGGTCTTCGGAAAGGCCAAGCTGGGGACCGAGGTCCGCATCTACCACTAGCTCGGGTCGCCGCGCGGTTCGAGAGGGTTTCTAGAGTTTCGAGAGGCGCTGAGTACCGCCCTGCCCGCGCGCAGCGTCTCGTCGCGATCGCCCCGCGTCATGTTTCGCGCCGGCGCGGTGCGCGCCGCGTCCGGCGCGTGCCCGGGTCAGTTTCCTGGGTCAGGTTCCGCAGGGCCGGTCATGTTTCGCGCCGGCGCGGTGCGCGCCGCGTCCGGCGCGTGCCCGGGTCAGGGCATGCCTCGCGCCGGTTCACCTTCTGCCGCCATCCGAGCCAGGTTCCGTCCGGCGCAGGGTTTCCCGGGTCAGGCCACGTCAGGTCACTTTTCTTCATCCGGCTCAGGATCGTCCGGTCCCAGGATCGGCCCGGGTCAGGTTCCGCCCGGCCCGGCTCTCGCCGCGGCCCGCTCGCGTTTGGTCTTTGCCCGGTGGCAACTCCAGCATCGTGGCTTGAGATTTCGGTGCGCGGTGGCGCCCCCGGCCGATCGCGGCCGCACGTGGTCGATCTCGGTGCGGAACCGGTTGCCGCAGTCGACACACGCGATGCCGTCGAAGCCGGGGGGATCGCCGAGCTCTAGCGCGATAGCGACCTCGACCGGGATCGAACGGCTCCAGCGCTTGATCTGGCGCAGGTCCTTGCCGTCGTAGATGACGCCGGTGAGAAAGGCGTCCTCTGCGATCTCGGCCGCGACCTCAGGCGACACCGGCCCGATGCCGGGGATCTTGCACACCTCGCCGTCACGGACGTCACTCCATCCTCTCTTTGCCACCTCGTGGCTGACGACCACGACGAGCTCCGGGCGCCTCGCCCGTGCCTTGCCCGAGCCCGCCAACAGCGCCGCGTAGGCATCGGCGAGATGGCGCTCGAAGGGCTCGGTCGCCCCATCGCCTCGTGAGCCACCACCCTTTGCCGTGCGGGCAAGGCGCTGGGCCTCGGTCTCGGCCCGGGCCACGATCGGAGCCCCGACATGGGGCTCCAGCGCGAGATGCACGTGCACCATGCCGAGCTCGTCTGCGTAGCTCCTCGCGGCGCGTGCGTCGCGCTGGCGCCGGGCCAAGTCGCGGTGCTGCTCGGCCTCGAGGCGGACCTTGCGGGCTTTGTCTCTTAGGACGTGAAAGGCCTCGTCGTGGGCGACGGGCAGGAGCACCGTGACCGCCCCCGGGGCGGACTCCTCGGCCTTGGCGATCTCGGCAGCCTGGTCCAGTGACACCGAGCCGGCCTGCATCGCCGCGCTCAAAGCCGGTGACTGTGCCAGCACCTCGCCGGTCCTGACGACCGCCTCGGCCTTGCCGATAGAGCTTCCCGTTGCCCGGGCGACGGTCGCGGAATCCCGGATCTTTCGCGCCAGAGCGGCGATCCCGAACGCGGCGAGCTTCTCGGCCCTCGCATACGACGCCAGGAGCCGACGCGCATCGTCGGCAGTCAGGAGCTCCGGCTCGAGATCGGCATTGGATTTCTCGAGCAGCTCTATCGCGTCGTCCACATAGGTCATCCCCATGGCCACATCATGAAACGGGGGTGTGACACTTTTCCGTTCTCCACACAGAGAACCCACTTTTCGGCCCCGCAGAGACCGGTGTGGCGCACGCCACAGGCCACGCGGCCCCCACTATCCAGTCAACACGCGGAAGTGAAATGCAGTTGTGGCGCAGGCGACGAGCCCTTTCTTGGCGCGGCACGTTCCTGCGGGCGCCATGTCTCCTGCGAGGCCACGTCTCCTGCGAGGCCACGTCTCCTGCGAGGCCATGCCTCCCGCGCTGCCCCGGTCCTGGCACGCGCTCCTTAACTGGCGCGGCCCCGCGGCCCCCTCGGCCCCTCGGCTCGCGTGGCTCGGCCTCTCGGCGGTCACCCGGTCGATCCCGGCCCTCGCCTTCGCAAGCAGCCCCCGGCCGGGGCTTCTCTCACCGCTCCGGCGGTGGGCGACAATGCCGGGTATGCGACTGCCGGTCATGCCCCCGATAGCGCCGATGCTCTCGAAATCGGTGAAGGAGATCCCCGACGGCAACGTCAGCTACGAGCCGAAGTGGGACGGCTTCCGGTCGATCGTCTTTCGCGACGGCGACGAGATCGAGATAGGTAGCCGCAACGAGCGCCCGATGACGCGTTACTTCCCGGAGCTCGTAACCGCCTTTCGCGCCGAGTTGCCCGAGAGATGTGTGCTCGACGGCGAGATCATCGTCGTCGGCGCGTCGGGCGACAGGCTCGACTTCGAAGCCCTGCAGCAGCGCATCCACCCGGCCGAGAGCAGGATCAACCTCCTCGCAAAGCAGACCCCGGCGAAGTTCGTCGCCTTCGACCTCCTCGCCTTGGCCGACGACGACTACATGCAGACCCCTTTCTCCGAACGCCGCGCCGCGCTCGAGAGCGCGCTCGTCGATTCGAAGGCCCCCGTCCACGTAACCGCGGCGACCACGGATCGCGCGCTGGCAACGGAATGGTTCGAGCAGTTCGAGGGGGCGGGCCTCGACGGCATCGTCGTCAAACCTCTCGACGGCGTGTATCAGCCAGACAAGCGAGTGATGTTCAAGGTGAAGCACGAGCGGACGGCGGACTGTGTTGTCGCCGGATACCGCGTGCACAAGAGTGGTGCCGGGCGCGTCGGCTCGCTGCTGCTCGGGCTCTACGGCGACGACGGCCGGCTCGCGAACGTGGGCGTCATCGGCGCGTTCCCCATGAGCCGCCGCGAGGAGCTATTCGCGGAGCTTCAGCCGCTCGTCACGTCATTCGACGGCCATCCGTGGGCATGGGCGGGACAGGAGGAGGGCCACCGCACGCCTCGCAGCTCCGAGGGGAGCAGGTGGGCGGCGAAGAAGGATCTAAGTTTCACACCCCTTAGGCCGGAGCGCGTCGTGGAGGTCCGCTACGACCACATGGAGGGCGATCGCTTCCGCCACACCGCGCAGTTCGTGCGGTGGCGTCCGGACCGCACTCCCGAGTCGTGTACCTACGCGCAGCTCGACGAGCCCGTCAGCTTCGATCTCTCCGATGTCTTGACGACCCGCGCCCGCTAGCCAGACGTGTCGCACGCGCTCACGAACCGCGACCTGTCGGAGCTCCTCGCGCTGCGCGCCGAGGAGGTGGAGGGACAACGGCAACGCGCGTATCGCCGCGCCGCGCGCGCGGCGATGTACTGGCCCGAGGAGGCCGCCGCCCTCGTCGAGCAGGACCTTCCCCTGACCGACCTTCACGGCATCGGCCCCCGCTTGTCCGGTCGCATCAAGGCGTGGCTCGAGGATCCTCCTCCCGTGCCCGAGCCGCCTCCCTCGCGCGCCGGTTTCATGACGTTCGCCCGCGCCCGCGCGATCGTGCAGGCAAACCCGGAGTGGCAAGACGGCCTGCGCGGAGATCTCCAGATGCACACGCATTACTCGGACGGAAAGATGACGGTCGAGGAGATGGCGTTCGCGGCGCGCGACCTGGGCCACGAGTACGTTGCGATAACCGATCACTCGGTCGGGTTGAAGATCGCCGGCGGGATGTCGGCGGACGAGCTCGCGCAGCAGCGGCGGGAGATCGACGCCCTGAACGAACGACTGGCATCTGACGAATCCGGCTTCACCGTGCTTCGGTCCCTCGAGATGAACCTCGACGTCGAGGGACGTGGTGACATGGAGGAGGTGACCGCCGACCTCGACATCGTCGTGGGCTCGTTCCACTCCAAGCTGCGCGGCACCGAGGACCAGACCGAGCGCTACGTGCGCGCGCTGAGCAATCCCACCTTTCAGATCCTCGGGCACCCGCGCTGCCGGATGTTCAACTCGCGCTTGGGGCTGCACGCCGACTGGCCGGTCGTGTTCGAAGCCGCGGCGTCGTTCGGCAAGGCGATCGAGCTGAACGCGCATCCCAATCGTCAGGATCTGAACGCCGAGGTGATCGCGCTTGCCGCGGACTCGAGCTCGTTGTTCTCGATCGGGACCGACGCGCACGCGCCGTGGGAGCTCGAGTTCGTCCCGATGGCGCTCGCCGCAGCGATCGAGGCGGGGCTGGATCGGGACAGGATCGTCAACTTCATGCCCGTCGACGAGTTGCGTGAGTGGGTGGCCCGCACACGCGCAGAGGCGCGAGGCCCGTAGACCCCGCGCCTCTTTGGTTGCGTGGGTTTACCAGTCGGGCATGTAGTCGTTGCGACTGGAGTCCGTCAGGCGGACGACTACGCTCCCGTCCGCCGAGCTCATCTTGTAGACGTCGAAGGCCGAGTACGTGGCGCTCGAGTCGCGGTCGCTCTGCCACGCGATCTCCGCGCCGTTCGGCGACCACACGGGGCCGGAGTCCACCCGAGGATCGTTCGTCAGACGCACCGGCGCGGCCCCCGTGGAGGTCATCCGGTAGATCTCCTGGTTGCCGTCGCGCATGCTCATGAAGGCGATCTGCGTTCCGTCGGGCGAGTACGCCGGGTCGCGGTCGATCGCGGAGTTGAACGTGAGCCTGGTCTGGCTCGCGCCGGTCGCCAGCATCGAGTAGATCTCGAGGTTGCCGTCGCGGTCGCTCGCAAACGCGATCCGCGCCGAGTCCGGGGACCACGCAGGAGCCATGTCGCTCTTCCTGTTGCTGGTGAGCTGCCGCTTGTTGGAGCCGTCCGCGTTCATCACCCAGATCTCGCCGGTCCCGCTGTTCGAGGTCCACGTGATACGCGTTCCGTCCGGGGACCAGTCGGGAT
>DATBND010000202.1:0-2852 GCA_036554505.1 Actinomycetota bacterium
AGCGCGGCGTCGACCGGATGATCCTCGACCTCCCGGAGCCGTGGCGCGCGGTCGGTACGACGACCGAGTCGCTCGCGCCGGGGGGAATCCTTTGTTGCTATCTGCCGACGGTCCCACAGGTGTCCCAGACCGTCGAGGCGATGCGCGCCGGGGGCTTCGGCCTCGTCGACGCGTTCGAGGGCCTCGTCCGGACCTGGAACGTCGACGGCCAGTCAGTGCGCCCGGACCATCGCATGGTTGCGCACACGGGATTCATCGTGACCGGCAGGAAATTGGCTCCGGGCTGAATCGCAACCCCATCCAGATGCTGGGCGTTACAAGGCGTGGGGGGTAGGCTTTAGGGCCCGCGACCAGGAGGTGATGGCGGTCCCCGAGAACGAGCTCGACCGCAAGATCGCCCAGTACGACCGAGAGGTGCAGGAGCTCCAGGGGCAGGTAAAGCTGCTCGAGGAGGAGCTCGCGCTCACCCGGCGCAAGCTCGACGCGGCCCCCAAGCGGATCCACGAGCTCGAGCGGCGCCTCGCCGAGACGGCTGCAGACCTCAACACGGCGCGGGAGAACAACGACAAGCTGGCCGGCACCCTGCGGGACGCGCGCGAGCAGCTCGTCGCTCTGAAAGAGCAGGTCGAAAAGCTCAGCCAGCCGCCCGCGAGCTACGGCATCTACCTCCAGCCCTACGAGGACGACACCACCGCCGACGTGTTCACGAACGGCCGCAAGCTCCGCGTCAACATCTCGCCCGAGATCGAGATGAAGGAGATCAAACGCGGTCAGGAGGTCGTGCTCAACGAGGCCATGAACGTGATCGCGGTCTCGAACTTCGAGATCGCGGGCGAGGTCGTGACGCTAAAAGAGGTCCTCGAGGGAGGCCAGCGGGCGCTCGTGATCGGCCGCACCGACGAGGAGCGAGTGGTCGAGCTGGCCGAGCCCGTGATGGACATGCGTCTCCGAGCCGGCGACAGCCTGCTGCTCGAGCCCAAGTCGGGCCACATCCTAGAGAAGCTGCCGAAGCCCGAGGTGGAAGAGCTCATCCTCGAGGAGGTCCCGGACATCTCCTACGAGGACATCGGGGGGCTCGACGGGCAGATCGAGGAGATCCGCGACGCGGTCGAGCTGCCGTTCCTCCACGGCGACCTCTTCCGCGAGCACGAGCTCGACCCGCCCAAGGGCATCCTTCTCTACGGTCCGCCGGGGTGCGGCAAGACGCTCGTGGCCAAAGCGGTTGCGAACTCGCTGGCAAAGAAGGTGGCCGAGCTGACCGGGCGCGACGACCGCCGGTCGTACTTCCTCAACATCAAGGGCCCCGAGCTACTCAACAAGTACGTCGGAGAGACCGAGCGCCAGATCCGGATGATCTTCCAGCGCGCCAAGGAGAAGTCCGAGGAAGGCGTCCCGATCATCGTGTTCTTCGACGAGATGGACTCGCTGTTCCGCACGCGCGGCTCGGGCATCTCCAGCGACATCGAGTCGACGATCGTGCCTCAGCTCCTCGCCGAGATCGACGGCGTCGAGACCCTGAAGAACGTCATCGTCGTCGGCGCGTCCAACCGCGAGGACTTGATCGACCCTGCGATCCTGCGCCCGGGGAGGCTCGACGTGAAGATCAAGGTGGACCGGCCGGACGAGAAGGCGGCCAAGGACATCTTCGCGAAGTACCTGACGACCACTATCCCGATCGCGAAGGCGGCCATCGACACGCACGGCTCCGCACAGGATGCGGTCACCAACATCATCACGTCGACCGTCGAGAAGATGTACTCGGACGACGACACGAATAGGTTCCTCGAGGTCACCTACGCGAACGGCGACAAGGAGGTCCTCTACTTCAAGGACTTCGCGTCGGGCGCCATGATCGAGAACATCGTGCGCCGCGCGAAGAAGACCGCGATCAAGCGCGCCATCGCAGGGGAGCCGAAGGGCATCGATCTCGACGACATGCTCCGCGCGATCGTCCAGGAGTATCGCGAGAACGAGGACCTTCCCAACACGACGAACCCTGACGACTGGGCAAAGATCTCCGGCAAGAAGGGCGAGCGGATCGTCTACATCCGCACCCTGGTCGGCGAGCACACCGAGGGCGAGGACGCAGGTCGCCAGGTGGAGCGGGTACAGACCGGCCAGTATCTGTAGGCCCCTCACGGACTGGCTCTTCGTCTTGGCGGACGGATGCTCGGGATAGATTGATCTCATGGCGATACCCAAGATCTGCGGCATCGAGACCGAGTACGGGATCTCGATGCGCGACGCCGCCGAGTTCAATCCGATCCTGACGTCGTCACTTCTGATCAACGCGTACGCACAGCCGGTGTTCAAGCGCGTAAAGTGGGACTACGAGGAGGAGAGCCCGCTGCGCGACGCGCGCGGGTTCGAGCGCACGCCGGCAGAGGCGCCCGTCGAGGACGACTCCGGGTTGGTCAACGTCATCCTGCCGAACGGCTCTCGGTACTACGTCGACCACGCGCACCCGGAGTACTCCCGCCCCGAGTGCTCGAACGCGCGCGATGTGGTCGTGTGGGACAAGGCGGGCGAGCGCATACTCGAGGACTCGATCGAGGCGGCGCGACACATCACGCCCGACAACGAGACCGTCCACATCTACAAGAACAACTCGGACGGCAAGGGCAACTCGTACGGTTGCCACGAGAACTATCTGGTCGCGCGCACCACTCCGTTCCCGCAGATCGTCAAGCACCTGATCCCGTTCTTCGTGACGCGTCAGGTCTACACCGGCGCGGGCAAGGTCGGCGCGGAGAACGGGGCCGAGGCGGTCGACTTCCAGCTGTCACAGCGCGCCGACTTCTTCGAAGTCGAAGTCGGGCTCGAGACGACGTTCAAGCGCCCGATCATCAACA
>DATBND010000228.1:0-5142 GCA_036554505.1 Actinomycetota bacterium
AAGAGCGGGCCTCTAATCGTCCTGGCCTTGGCCGCCCGGCGCCGACAGTGCGAAGAAAGAGCCCCGTTGGCCCTTCCGGAAATCGCGAAGCGGGCCGGACGGACCCTTCCATTTTCTCGGAATCGGAGTCCACACTGGTTACGTCGCAGCGTCCCGTTGTGGAGGTGATCCAGTGAGCCAAGCTGCTAGTCCCCGATTCACTGAGAAGGAGTTCGAGATTATCGAAGTCATCGCCGCGAGCCCTGACTTCTCGACTTCCGACATCGCAAAAGTGTGCAAACTCACGCCTCGGCAAGTCAAGCGAGTCCTAAGCACGCTCTACGAGAAGTTGGGGATCTCGGGTCGAGGAGCGCGACAGTATGCCGCCGAGTTGTACAGAGAAGCGACCACATGGTCAATTAGTCAGAGACACGACGAACTTGAGGCGGCAACGGGACTCCGAGTGCTGCTAGAGAAGAAGATAGAAGAAGCGGAGATACGTCACGATCAGGTCTGGGCCGACGCCAGGAGGACGACGATTCACATCGGGCGCGTTGGCGGAGATGAGGCAGATCCTCACTGGTTTGAGCTCGAAGAGCGGCTCTACCGCGCGGCCGATATCTGGAAATCGGAAGTCTCGGCTCTCCGCGACAAGCATGCCCGCGTCTCGGCCACGATTGAAGACATCTTGAACCACACCATCGAGGAGGACAAACATGAGGCGGCGGAACGTTGGTTCGCCACCGTCCACCGTCCCAAGTAGTTGCGGGCTGGGATCTCGGCCTCTAAGAGCAGCCCTCGTGCCCCTTATGAGAGCTAATTCAGATTGGGCGGTTGTCTACTTGACATGAAAACAAGAAAGGCACCCGGCGGGCGGGATTGCCAAGGAATCGCCGCCGGCGCCGAACTCATTGTGAGGTCCTAGCAACAGGCTTTTGTCGGCGCAGCCGATTACGCAATGATCTGTGTTCGGGGAGAACCTCTATCGCCTCTAACTGCGCCACAACACTGTCGGCCGTCTCGCCACCGTAGCGCTGAACCAGCATCTTGACTTCGGCGCAAAACTCATCGACTCGTTGGTCATAAAGACTGCGAGTTTGCGACCGCAGTCGCCACAAAATGAGAGCGAGCAAGAACAGGAACCCAGTGCCAGCCCACAATAAGGTCGCTATCCACTTCGCCACGTCTTGGCCCAACGCATAAAGCGCTAAGGCTGTGGCACCGACTCCGACGCCCATGCTCACGCTTGCTAGCGCCCACCCACCGACGTGCGGCATCGGATGGGTTAGGGAGCGAGCCTTCGCGAAGAGCGCCACAGTCTCAAAGTGAGGAAGCATCATTCCCTCCTTTGGCACCGGGGGTGAAGAAAAAACTGCGTTTTGAACCGTCGCAGGGGCCAACTGCGGAGTCGAAGCGGGTGACTGGCTCACGTGCCCTCCGCTTCCTGGTCACCAGTCGGTGCCGGGGTATCCGTTGCGGGGTCGGTTTCAGCCGAGGCAAGCCATTCTTTGAGTTCGCGACCAATCGCCAGAAGGACGACGTAGTGACATTTTCCGCACTGGACAACTCCGAGTGGCCAGTGTCTGCCACCACCAGCGGGCACTCCCCTCCCGTAGTTATGCAACTGGCCAAGGCCCGTTGTAAGCCAGTTGTTCGTCCCACAAATCGGACAGGGGTGCGCCTGCCAATGCGTGAGAACAAACTCTTGGAGGCCCTCCTTTGCAGCCTCCTCCTCGGCGTCAGTGAGGTGACCGAGTGGAAGCTCTTCCTCCTCCGCCATGTCCGCAAGGTTAGCTCACCGACCCCTTGCGTGAAGTAGATAACCGACTACGTTACGCCCTAGCCCCTCTAGCTAGCGCGTGACGGTCGTGCAGTACTCCGCGAAGGTGTCGACGAACGCGTCGATGTCGGCCTCGGAGTGCTGGACCGAGATCGTCCACTGCTCTTCCTTGCCCGGCGTCGCGTAGATGCCGCGGTTCACCATCCAGTACCAGAATGCGTCGAAGAGAGAGTCGTCGACCTGCTGGAAGTCGCGGTAGCGCTCGACCGGACGGTCCCGGAACGTTATCGACCCCTTGCACCCGAGATCCGTGGTCACGGCGGCCACCCCGGCTTCGTCGAGCGCCTTTTGACATCCCTGCGCGAGACGAGTCCCGAGCGCGGCCAGGTGCTCGTACGCGTCGGCCGTGAGCACCTCGGTCAACGTCGCAACCCCCGCCGCCATCGACACAGGGTTCCCGTTGAACGTCCCGAGCGCGGCGACCCCGTTCTCGATCTCGTCCATGATCTCGGCCCGGCCCCCGAACGCGCCGACGGGAGTCCCTCCACCTATCGCCTTCGCGAGGCAGACGAGGTCGGGCTGCACGCCGAACATCTCGGTCGCGCCCCCGGGCGCAATCGATACGCCGGTCTTGACCTCGTCGAAGATGAGGACGACGCCGTGCTTCGTGCACAGCTCACGGACCTTCTCGAGATAGCCCGGCTGGGGCATCACGATGCCGATGTTCATCATCACCGGCTCCATGATCAACGCGCCGACCTCGTGCTCCGAGAGCGTCGCCTCGAGCGCGTCTGCGTCGTTGAACGGCACGATCTTCGTGTAGTTCGCGGCATCGGGCGGGATCCCGCGCGAGAACGGCACCGACCACGGCCGCTCGCGCGGGCCGCTCGAATCCAGCGTCGGGACGACCGAGAACATCACCGCGTCGTGATGGCCGTGATACGAGCCCTCGA
Source organism: Actinomycetota bacterium (assembly GCA_036554505.1). GTDB lineage: Bacteria > Actinomycetota > CADDZG01 > CADDZG01 > WHSQ01 > DATBND01. The sequence continues at coordinate 2,713 of DATBND010000228.1, forward strand.
TCTTCAGCAACACGTCCTTGCCGGCGGCGGCGCGTCCCAGCCGCACCGCGTCCATCGTGGCCTCCGTGCCCGAGTTCGTGAAGCGCACCTTGTCCATGCCGAAGCGCCTTTTGATCTCCTCGGCGAAGACGACGCCGGTCTCGGTGGTCGCGGCGAAATGGGAGCCGGAGCGCGCAGCCTTCTCGATCGCCTCGACGACCTTGGGATGAGCGTGTCCGACGACCATCGTGCCGAAGCCGTTGTGGTAGTCGACGTAGCCGTTGCCGTCCACGTCGTTGACGCGGCTCCCCCGGCCGTCTACGAGATAGATCGGATAGGGATCACCGGCCTGGAACGACGACGCGACGCCGAAGGGCATCGACGCGCCGGCGCGCTCGAACAGCGCGCGCGAACGAGGAGTGCGTTCCTCGTAGCGGGCAACCTCTTGCTCGTGCAGTTGCTGGGCGCTGCGGACGATGTCTGTGCCGGCCACCATTCCTCCAACCGCCGCCTGGGCAACATATATCGGGCCGCCCGCGATCCGAGGTTAGTGCCCGAGAAAACCCGCTCGATTGTTCGCACCGTCCAAAGCACTTCGTCCCGGTTTGCCACTGTGGTTGCGGCGAACGTGCGCTTGCTCGGCGGCTGGTAGCCTCTCCCGCCTATGGCCGAAGGAAAGCAGAAAAAGATCACCCAGCGCATCACGCTCGACGTCTACCTGACCGCGCCGGACGGCAAGGCGCGCAAGTCCCACGCGGGCGAGCTCCGCCGCCTGCAGCGACTCGGCTTCCGCGAGGTCGACAGGCGGATCGCCAGCCGTCAGGACCACGTCAGGGTGACTCTCGAGCGAGAGGTCGACCGTTACCCGGGCGTCCCCGCCCCGGGCGTCGCTCCGTACATCGACTGACGGCGGCGCCGTCTAGCCCTCCCACCTCTCTAACCGGGCCTCGAGCGCGTGCCCATCGTCGTTCTCGAGCCGGAGCCGCGCGATGTCCTTCAAGTCGACGGGGATGGCCTTGCCCCAGCTCCCGCCCTCGTCCGACACCTCGACCCCGCCGATGTGCAGCTGCTCGCCCATCCGCGTCTCGAGCATGACCTCGTAGTACTCCTCCTCGGCCTGGCCGGGCACCACCAGGAAGACCCACGGCGGTGAGCCCTGGTAAGCGAACACCTGCCCGTCGGCGCCGCTGGGCGAGCCTTCGAGCGTAGCCGTCTGGAAATACAGGCCGTCGAAATCCGATAGCACCTCCCGGTACTCGGCCGCCAGCACGCGGTCGTGAGACGTCCACCGGTAGACCGCTCCGGCACCCACCGCGCCGACGATCACCGCGGCCGCCGCGGCGAGCGCGACCGTGCGCCATCTCCGTCTGCGTTTGCCGGTGAGCTGGTCGAGGACGCGGGACTCGAACCCGGGGGGCGGCTCTCGATCCGGCGCAAGCAGCAAGAGCTCGTCGGCGAGCTCTGCCAGTTGCTCCAGCTCGCGGCGGCATTCGGAGCAGTGCGCGAGATGCTGGAGGGCGCGCGCCCGTTCCTCGCCACTCGCGACGCCGACGGCGAGCTCCGGGATCAGGTCGCGCACCTGCGCGCACTCCCATTCAACGCTCATCGCGCGCCTCCAGGATCGAACGGAGCTTCAGCATCGCGGTGCGGATGCGCGTCTTCACCGTACCCAGCGGCACGCCCTCGAGCTCGCTTATCTCCCGCCCGGTCCGTCCGTAGAACGCAGCCAAGACGAGCGCGCGTCGTTGCTCCACCGGAAGCTCCTTCAAGCCCGCGCGCAACCGGTCGGCATTGTCGTCGGCGATCGCACGCTCGTCCGGGGATGCATCGTCACTCGCGATCTCGAGCGAGAAGAACGTCTCCGGGTCTACCGGCTCGTGTCGTCTCATCCGGATCTGGTCGATCGCGATATTGCGAGCGATCGACAGCAGCCAGGTCGACACGCGCGCCCGTCGCGGGTCGTACGCGTGCGCGTGGCGCCACGCGCGCGTGAATGTCTCTTGCGCTACCTCCTCGGCTGTCATCGCGTCGCCGACGATCGTGTGAGCCAAGCCGTAAACCCTTCCTTGAAAGCGGCGGATGAACGCGGCCGCGGCGTCCGAGTCCCCGGAGCCGAGGCCGGCGAGAAGCGTCTCGTCAGAAAGAGACCACATGGCTAGATACGTTTACACGCCGCAGAGGGTTTGCTCGCTCGCTCTCCTACGGGGCCAATCCGAGGTCGCCCGGGGCTCGTAAGACATAGTGGTCAAGGCCCTAGTAAGAGGAGGCTTCAGTGGTCAGCTACAGGAGGACGATCGCGGCCATAGCGCTGGCGGCGCTCGTCGGCGCGGCGTGCGGAAGCTCGGACGAAGGCGGCTCCTCGAACACCGAGGCCGGCGCGGGTGACAGCGCGGCCCTCGAGATCGCGGCCCCGGAAGACGGCGCCGAGCTGTCCGTGCCGTTCACGCTCCA
>DATBND010000249.1:0-3635 GCA_036554505.1 Actinomycetota bacterium
GGATCATCGCGATCAACAAGGACGAGGAGGCCCCGATCTTCCAGATCGCGGACCTCGGGGTGGTCGGCGATGCGTTGAAGGTCCTTCCTCAGCTGATCGAGGAGATCAAGACCCGCAAGGGGTAGGTGCGAACGGTGTCACTCGGAGACAGCATCCGGAGGTTCTTCGCCAAGAAGAACAACCCCGCGCTCCGTTCCCTCGAGGAGTTCGTCGCCGAGCGCAAGGGCATCGAGGGCTACATCGAGCCCCGCACCCCGACGAGCCCCACGACGCTGCTGCTCGTCGATCGCAACGGAGAGCACCTGCGCGCGCCCGTACGGGAGCCCGAGGACGCGGTCGCTTTCTGCGAGGCCCACGGCTTCCCCGTGTACGACGCCCAGGTGATCGGCTATCCGAAGCGGATGCGCGACTACGAGCGCCGGCGGCGAACGGGCGCGCTGGATTCGATCGACGACGAGATCGCGGCGCTGGAGAAGCAGCTCGCCGAGACCGATCCCAACGTCCCCGACGAGTGACGGCTTGTTAACCAGCGAATAAACTCCGCTTTACCACGGATGGTGCGGCGCGCTAGCTCGAAAGGTCACTCATGAAGCGGTGGTCTGGCGACGGGCAGAGCGACAACGACGCGGACTCCACGACCATGGTGGAACCTCGCGCTGCCGACGCCGGGCTTGGTGACGCGGTAGCGCGCCTGTCGGAGGACGACCTCACCGCCGCTTACGACGGGTCCACGAAGTTGGGAGCCGACTTCACGCGCCTGTGGGGAGCCGTCGCGGTCTCGGCCGTCGGCGACGGCGTGCGCGAGACTGCACTGCCTCTGCTCGCGACGATCCTGACCCGCAATCCCGTGCTCGTCGCCGGAGTCCTGTTTGCCAGCAAGCTCCCATGGTTGTTGTGCAGCCTCCCGGCCGGCGCGATCGCCGACCGTGTGGACCGGCGGCGGCTCGTCGTTCTGGTCAACGTGCTGCGTGCGGTCACGATGTCGTTGCTTTTCGCCGTGGTCCTCGGCGGCGGCGGCGCGCTGTGGCTCGTCTACGCGGTCGCGTTCCTTCAGGGCGTCGGCGAGGTGTTCTCGGACAACACCGCGTTCGCTATGACTCCCGCGCTCGTTCCTCGCGCCGGGCTCGAGAAGGCGAACGGGCGACTCGAAGCTGCCGCGGTGATGGGCCAGGGGTTCATCGGTCCCACGCTCGGTGGTGTGTTGTTCTCGGTCGCGACGGCCATTCCGTTCGGCCTCGACGCGTCGTCGTTCGTGATTGCTGCCGTGCTGTTCATGATGATCACGTACCGCGCGCCGCGCCCGGAGCGCGTCCCGGCGACGCTCGGCGCGGACATCAAGGAAGGCCTCGCGTGGCTCAAGGGCCACGTGCTGCTTAGGAACCTCAGCGTGTTTGCCGCGCTGACCAACTTCGTCTTGCACGCGACCTTCGGCATCTTCGTCCTGTACGCGACGGGGATACTCGGCCTCGAGCCGGCGGGCTTCGGCCTGTTGCTGAGCGTGGAGGCCGTCGGCGTGTTGTGCGGGAGCCTGCTCGCCGGAGGGATCAAGCGACAGATCGGGATCGGCCCGACGATCCTCGTGTCGTTGCTGATCGCAGGCGTCGCCAACTTCGTGATCGGCGCGAGCGCGCACGTCGTCGTCGTCGGGGCGATGATGGTGTCGATCAGCTTCTGCGCCGGAGTGTGGAACGTCGTCACGAACTCGCTGCGCCAGGCAACGGTGCCCGACCGCCTGATGGGCCGCGTCCAGAGCGCGCACCGCCTGTTGTCGTGGGGCGCGATCCCGGTGGGGACGATCTTCGGCGGCGCCATCGCCGACGCGTTCGGCTTGCGAGCGCCCTTCTTCGTCGCGGCCGCCGCTCTTCTCGTACTCGCGGTTGCCGCGTACGCCCTCGTCGCGAAGGTAGGGCCGGAGGCGGGCTAGGGCTCGTCCACCTGGGCCGGCCCCCGCTACGTATCCTGGTCACATGCACTATCTGGACCATGCCGCGACCACGCCGGTGCTGCCCGAGGCGGCCGCGGCGATCGCGGTCGCCCTCGCCGAGGACTACGGCAACCCGTCGTCGGTACACGCCGCGGGCCGCCGGGCGCGTGCGGTCGTGGAGGACGCGCGCGACCGGGTGGCCCTGGCGATAGGGGCGAGCCCCGCCGAGATCGTGTTCACCGGGGGAGGGACGGAGGCCGACAACCTCGCGCTCAAGGGGGCCGCGGCCAAGCTGCGGGGCAACGGCAACCACGTCGCCGTTACCGCGTTCGAGCACCATGCGGTGCTCGACTCGGTCCACTGGCTCGAGCGCCAGGGCTTCGAGGTAACCGTCGTGCCCGTGCCGGCGAGCGGGGTCGTCGACCCCGGCGCGGTGGCAGGAGCCGTGCGGGCGTCGACGATCCTCGTGTCGGTCATGGCCGTCAACAATGAGATCGGGACCATCCAGCCCGTCGCCGAGATCGCGTCGGCGGTGAAGGCCGTCAACCCGAGGACGCTCGTGCACACCGACGCGGTGCAGGCTTTGGGCAACATCCCTGTCGACGTCAACGCGTGGGGGGTCGACCTGGCCGCGTTCGCGGCCCACAAGGTCGGCGGGCCGAAGGGCGTCGGCGCGTTGTTCGTGCGCGCTCCGGTCCCGATCGACGCGCTCGTCCATGGCGGCGGGCAGGAGCGAGGGCTGCGGTCGGGCACGCTCAACGTCGCCGGCATCGCGGGCTTCGGGGTCGCGGCCGAGATCGCGGCCAAGGAGGTCGACGAGAAGTCCCAGCGGCTGGCCGGCCTGCGCGCCCGGTTGCTCGACGGCCTGCGCGCAGCAGTCCCCGACGTCGTGGTCAACGGCGAGCTCGAGCTCCGGGTCGCGGGGAACCTCAACGTGTGCATCCCCGGAGCCGACGGTGAGACGCTCCTTCTCCTGCTCGACGAGCGCGGCATAGCGTGCTCGTCCGGATCCGCGTGCGCGTCAGGAGCTCTCGATCCCTCCCACGTCCTCCTCGCAATCGGCGTGTCGCGCTCTCTCGCAAAGGGGAGCCTGCGCTTCTCGCTGGGGCGTGCGTCGGCCGACGCCGACGTCGACGCGGTGCTCGACGCGCTTCCCGAGGTCGTGGAGCGCGCCCGCAAGGTCGCATGAGTCGCCGGAAGGCGGTCGTCGCGATGTCCGGCGGCGTCGACTCGTCGGTCGCTGCGGCCCTGATGGTAGAGGCCGGATACGACGTGACCGGCATCATGCTGAAGCTGTGGCGCGGCGAGGTGGCGAACTCGGGCTCCGGGTGCTGCAACGTCGACGCGGCCTCGGACGCGCGGCGGGTGGCGGACACCCTGGGGATCAAGTTCTACGTGTTGAACTTCGCCGAGCGGTTCGAGAGCACCGTCGTGCGCGACTTCCACCTCGCGTACGAGTCCGGTCTCACGCCGAACCCGTGCGTGCGCTGCAACCAGTGGATCAAGTTCGATGCGCTGCTCGAACGCGCGCGTGCCCTGGGTGCCGACGTCCTCGCGACCGGCCACTACGCGCGCGTCGACGCGAGTGGCGGGCGATACCGACTCTCTCGCGGGGTCGATCGCGGGAAAGATCAGAGCTACGTTCTGTGGATGCTGACCCAGTCGGAGCTCTCTCACACGCGCTTTCCGGTGGGGGAGATGACCAAGCCCG
>DATBND010000307.1:0-4444 GCA_036554505.1 Actinomycetota bacterium
CTCTTTTTGCCGTCTGCTACCTGGGGTGTCGCCGATCGACAAGAGAGTGGCGAGCCGGCCAGCGCCGGCCTGGCAGGTATCTCCGGCCATTAGTTGCTCCAGGCGCAACAGATCGCCGGAGAAGCCCAAACCGACCCGAACGGCTGCATCGAGTCGGGCTTGCTCCTCATCGGCGCCGGCTTGTGGTTGGGCCTTTTCGCGTGGCCGGGGCCACGACGCAGCACGTATCCGCCGGCCTGGCTTTCGTCGCCGCGGGGTTCGCTTGGTTCCGGCTCTTGCGCGCCGCGCGCGCTAGGCGACGGGACTCTCGGGGGCCTCGCCCGCATCGGGCTCGGCCGCGGCGGTGGCCACGTCGCTCGTCGTCGCGATCGCGTCGCCGGTGCCCCCGTGCTCCTCCGGGGCGACGGCCTGCATGGCGGCGATCGCGACCTCTATCTGGTCGAGCGTCGGCGGCTTGGTGGTGATCTTCTGCAACGCAAGGCCGGGGAGCATCGCGACCTTGAAGAAGATCGAGTCCTCGTTCTTGGACGCGAGCTTGATCGCCTCGTACGAGATGCCGGCAAGTACCGGAATGGCGGCCAGCCGAATGCCGATGCGCGGGAGCAGCGACGCCGACACGAGTATGTCGAGCAGGAAGTGGGCGATGATCGTGAGGAAGAGCACGATGAACAGGAAGTTCGTGCCGCAGCGGACGTGCAGCGTCGAGTACTTCCGATCGATCTCGGCCGGTTCGAGCGGGTCGCCGTTCTCGTACGCGTAGATCGTCTTGTGCTCGGCCCCGTGGTACTGGAACACGCGCCGCACGTCCTTGAACGTCCCGATCAGCAACAGGTACCCGACGAACATGCCGAGCCGGATCGCGCCCTCGATGAGGTTGGAGACGAGCTTGCTGTCCCCCCCCTCGCCGACGAGGTTGTGGATGAGCCGTGTGCCGAGGACGGGCAGCACGATGAAGATCGCCGAGAACAGGATCATCGCGGTCGCGAGGGTCCAGCCCAGCTGCTTCTCGGAGAGCTGCTCGTCCTCCTCCATCGCGTGGTTCGCCGAGATCATCAGCGCCTTGATGCCGATCGACATCGACTCGCCGAGCACGAGGCAACCGCGCGCCAGCGGCCACTTGAGCCACGGATGGCGCTCGGCGTAATTAGGAAGTGGATGACGCTCGACCGCGATCGTCTCGTCCGGCCGCCGGCACGCGACCGACCACGACTCGGGGCCGCGCATCATGACGCCCTCGAGGACCGCCTGGCCTCCGATGGAGGGCCGCGGCGCGGGGCGTCCTTCGCTCATATGAGAGGGCTACGCCTGCTCGGCCGGGGCCGTCGCGGCCTCGGCCTGAGGTGCGCCGGCGCGCTTCGCGTACTTCTTCTGGAAACGCTCGACGCGGCCGCCGGTGTCGACGAGCTTCTGCTTGCCCGTGTAGAAGGGGTGGCACTGGTTACAGAGCTCGACGTGCAGCTCTTCCTTGATCGAGCGGGTCGTGAACGTGTTGCCGCACGAGCACGTGACCTTCGTCTCGACGTAGTCCGGGTGTATGCCCTGTCTCATTGCTCTTCCTCTCTTCCGCCGCCCTCGGGCGCCGTCTCGCTCTTGGCCTCGCGTGCCAGCCTCGCTCGTTCGTAGGCCGCCGACGCCTTGACCATCACCCAGAAGGTGAGGACGAGGCCGCCCACGAGGCCGATGATAGTCAGCCATTGCGGCCAACCCAAACCCAACAACATTCAGGCCCTCACGCTCATTCCGGCGCCGAGCGCTAGTCGCCCTTGACGGGGGCCTTTGCGATCTCCCGCAGGAACTGGGCGTTGCCCTGGGTCGCCTTCATCTTGTCGATGAGGAGCTCGAGCGCACCGCCGCCCTCGAGCGCGTGCAGCACCCTGCGAAGACGCCACACGAGCTGCAGCTCCTCGGGGGTCAGAAGGAGCTCCTCCTTGCGGGTGCCCGACGCCTGGATGTCGATGGCGGGGAAGATCCGCTTCTCCGACATCTTGCGGTCGAGCTTGAGCTCCCAGTTACCCGTCCCCTTGAACTCCTCGAAGATGACCTCGTCCATCCTCGAGCCCGTCTCGACGAGAGCGGTCGCGAGGATCGTGAGCGAGCCGCCGTGCTCGATGTTTCTCGCCGCGCCGAAGAACTTCTTGGGCGGATACAGAGCCGTCGAGTCGACGCCACCCGACAGGATGCGGCCGGACGCCGGCGTCGCCAGGTTGTAGGCACGCGACAGACGCGTGATGCCGTCGAGCAGGATCATCACGTCGTAGCCCATCTCGACGAGCCGCTTGGCCCGCTCGAGCGTGAGCTCCGTCACCTGGATGTGGTCGTCGGACGGACGGTCGAACGTCGAGTACACGACCTCGCCGTCGACCGAGCGCTGCATGTCGGTGACCTCTTCCGGACGCTCGTCGACGAGGAGCACCATCAGGTGCGTCTCGGGGTTGTTGACGCGAACCGCGTTCGCGATCTCCTTCATGACCGTCGTCTTGCCGGCCTTCGGCGGGCTGACGATCATCCCGCGCTGCCCCTTGCCGATCGGCGCGATCAGGTCGATGATGCGCGCCGTTATCGCCTTCGGGTTCTCCGCGGTCTCGAGCGTGAGACGGTCCTCGGGATACAGCGGGGTGAGGTCGGCAAAGCGCGGACGGTGTTGCGCGGCCTCGGGCTCCTTGCCGTTGATCTCGTGGATCTTCAGCAGTGCCTGGTACTTCTCGGACTCCTTGGGCGAGCGCACCGAGCCCTTGATCTCGTCGCCCTTCCGGAGATGGAACCGGCGCACCTGCGACACCGACACGTAGACGTCCTTGTCGCCGGGGAGGTACCCGCTCGTGCGCAGGAAGCCGTAACCCTCGGGAAGGAGATCGAGGATGCCGGTGCGCACCTCGGCGTTCGGGTCGTCCTCGGCCTCGAGGTCCTCCCAGCGCTCCTCGCGCAGGTAGTGCGGGACACCGCCGCCGCCGCCACCACCGCCACTGCCACCGCCGCGACCGCGGCGACGTCTCCGTCCCCGGCCGTCGCCGCGCGGCTCGGCTTTCTCGCGCGGGCGGTTGCGCATGTCTCTGTTCTGTTGTGGCCTGCGTCGCGCGCGATCGTCGTGGCGGTTGTCGCGCTCGTCCACCGCGCCCTCGTCACGCACCGCGCGGCTTTCGCCGTTGCTCGACGTCGAGGTTCCCTCGATCGGCTTGCCCGGAGCGGGTGGCGCAACCTCGCGCGGAGGTGCCGACTCGCGCGCCGGGGGGGCTTGTTCGCGCGCCGCCGGCTTCGCGCCGTTTCCGCCGCGGCCCGCGATGCGATCGATGATCTCGGCCTTCTTCAGCCCGCTGACCTTCAGATCGAGCGACTTGGCGATCTCGCGGAGCTCCGCGACCGCCTTTCCCTCCAAGGCCGAACGATCTCTCGTGTCCGCCACCTCTAGCCCTCCTGCATCGAGGGAAGCAGCTCGCCGAGCCTCGGCTTTGCGGCTTCCCAGTCGTCCAAGAACCTCTTGAACCCGGCATCCGTCAGCGGATGCTTGACCAGCGCCTCGAACACCTTGAAGGGCATCGTGGCGATGTCGGCCCCCATCCGCGCCGCTTCGACCACGTGCATCGGATGTCGAAGGCTGGCGGCAAGGACCTGCGTGTCGTAACCCTGGATCGCGTAGATCTCGCAGATGTCCGACAGCACACGCAGGCTGTCGGTCGCGATGTCGTCAAGCCTACCCAAAAAGGGCGAAACGATGTAGGCACCGGCCTCGGCCGCGAGGATCGCCTGCGCCGGCGAGAACACGAGCGTGACGTTCACCCGTATGCCCTCGTCGGCCAGCGCGCGCACGGCCGCAAGGCCGTTCGACGTCAGGGCGATCTTCACGATCGCGTTGTCGGCGATCTGAACGATCTCGCGGCCTTGCTTGATCAACGTCTCGGTGTCGTCGGACGCGGTCTCGACCGAGACCTCGCCTTCGACGACCGAGCAGATCTCTTTCACGAGCGGAAGGAAGTCCTGGCTCTCCTTGGAGATGAGCGTCGGGTTCGTGGTTATCCCTCGCAACACGCCCCATCGGTGCGCCTCGCGGATCTCGTCCAAACTTGCCGTGTCAAGAAACAGTTTCATGTTCGGTGCTCCCTTCCTCCCGCTGGCGGCCGATCGCTTCGACCGCTCTCTCCAAGAGCCGTTCGTCGGACTCTGCGACCTGGCCGGCGCGACCGACCGTCTCGAGAGCCTTGGGAATGATCTGATCGATGATCTGCGACAGCGTGGTGTCGAGGTCGTAGTGCTCGACCACGGGCACCGCGCGCATTGCTGCTGAATTGATCATGTACTTCTGAATCCTCCGGATCTTCTTGAATGCAGTTAGGTACCGGTCCTGGGGGCCGCGCGCCGTCTCGCGCCCCCGCCGGTAGAAGTGGCTGCGGTGGAGCTCCTCGTCCTCGATCGTGACGAGCAGCGGCACGATCACCGCCTGCTCGCTGTC
>DATBND010000323.1:0-9034 GCA_036554505.1 Actinomycetota bacterium
AAGATGAACGAGTGGGTCGAGTTCTACGAGCGGGTCATGGGCTTTACCGAGCTCAAGCATTTCTCCGACGACGACATCTCGACCGAGTACTCCGCGCTCATGTCGAAAGTCGTGTGGGACGGTGAGGGCAAGATCAAGTTCCCGATCAACGAGCCGGCCGAGGGCAAGAAGAAGTCCCAGATCGACGAGTATCTCGAGTACTACAGGACCCCGGGGGCTCAGCACATCGCCATGGCCACCGAGGACATCGTCTACACGGTCGAGTCGATGAAGGCTGCGGGGATCAAGTTCCTGCGCATTCCCGAGACGTACTACGAGGATGCGAAGCAACGCGTGCCGCAGATTGCTCCGAAGATCGAGGCGCTGCAGCGCAACGGGATCCTCGTCGACAAGGACGAGGACGGCTATCTACTGCAGATCTTCACGAAGCCCGTGCAGGATCGACCCACGGTCTTCTACGAGGTCATCGAGCGGCACGGCGCGAAGGGCTTCGGTGACGGCAACTTCAAGGCGTTGTTCGAGGCGATCGAACGTGAGCAGGCTGCGAGGGGGAATCTCTGATGGACGTCGTCCACTCCAAAGGGAAGGTCACCCGGCAGGCTCATGTCAGCGTCCCGGAGGGAACGTACGAGGAGGAGCACGGGCGAGAGACGTTCTTCGGTCGCGCGTCGCATCTCTACCGCTCGCATCCTCCGACGGCGTGGACGCGCATCGAAGGCAATCTCAGGCCGGGCGCCTTCAACCTCAACGAGATGAAGCCGGCCGACCTCACCGACGTCAACGCGTTCTGGCAACTGGTTGCGGGCAACGAGGACGTCCGTCTGTACGTCAGTCGGCGGACCGAGCCGATGCCGTACTTCCTGCGCGACGCGGACGGCGACGTCTGCTATTTCGTCCATCAGGGCTCTGGTGTGCTCGAGACCGATTACGGTCCTCTCACCTATCGCCCGGGCGACTACCTGATCGTCCCGAAGGGCACGACTCACCGCGTGGTGCCGGAGGGTGACGAGAGCTTTTTCTTCGTGATCGAGGGGACCGGCGAGTACCACCTTCCCGACCGCGGGCTCATGGGCAAGCACGCGCACTTCGATCCCGGCGTGCTCGAGGTACCGGAGCCCGATCCGCACGACGAGGCCGGCGAGTTCGAGGTGCGCGTAAAGCGCGACGGGGAGTTCACCTCGTTGTGGTTCGCGTGGCATCCGCTCGACGTCGTCGGCTGGCAAGGCGATCTGTGCCCCGTCAAGCTGAACGTGCTGGATCACAGGCCCGTGTATTCGCCGAGCTATCACATGCCGCCGTCGGCGCACTGCACGTTCGCGAACGAGGGTTTCGTGATCTGTTCGTTCGTCCCGCGTCCGTTGGAGGAGGACCCGGCGGTGTTGAAGGTGCCCTTCTATCACGCAAACATCGACGCGGACGAGGTGCTCTTCTATCACGCAGGCAACTTCTTCAGCCGTGCCGACATCGACGTCGGTTACATGACGCTGCATCCGCAAGGCGTGCATCACGGCCCGCAGCCTGCCGCGATCGAGGCGTCCAAGACGAAGGAGCGCACCGACGAGGTCGCGGTGATGGTCGAGACGCATCACCCGCTGATCGTGTCCCCCGAGGCCCAGGACGTAGTCATTACCGAGTACGAGACGTCGTGGGCACGCGGTATGGGGCTCGTCGATTAGTTGCGGCTCTATAGATACGTCTCGAAGCGAGGCGGGTTCCAGCCGCGCCTTGCGGCCGCGGTCGACGGCGGCCCGCCCATCGACCTCCTCGACGCGTGGAACGAGGTGACGGGCACCCTTCTCGATTGGGACGAGGCGCGCTTTCTGGTCTCTTTCGTGATGTTGATGGAGGACGGCCCCGCCCTGTGGAAAGAGGTGCGCGACGTCGTCCGCGCCGCCGACGGCCTTCCCGAGCTCGTGGTCGAGGCGGGCAAGCCAGGGTTCCGCTGGCTGACGCCGCTCGATCGCGTGTCGTCGCTACGCGACTTCCTGGCGTTCGAGGACCACGTGAAGCGCGGCGCCCAGCGGCGCAAGACCGATGTCCCGAGCTACTGGTACGACGCCCCCGTCTACTACAAGGGCAATCACCGGGCGATCATCGGTCCCGACGACGAATGCAGGTGGCCTCGCTATTCGAACCGGATGGACTTCGAGCTCGAGCTCGCCATGATCGTGGGCCGCCGAGGCCGTGACGTGTCGATCGAAGAGGCGCCCAACTACATCTTCGGCTTCACGATCCTGAACGACTTCTCTGCGCGCGACGTCCAGGCCGACGAGATGAGCGCGTGGCTCGGCCCCGCCAAGGGCAAAGACTTCGCCAACGCGATCGGCCCGTGCATCGTGACCGCCGACGAGGTCGGGCCCGAGCCCGATCTCCAAATGATCTGTCGTGTCAACGGCGAGGAGTGGGGGCGTGCGCGGTCGTCTGACGCGCGCTGGCGCTGGGCCGACATGATCGCCCACGTGTCCGCGTCCGAGGACATCTATCCGGGAGACGTGTACGGCTCCGGCACCCCGGGGGGCTGCTGCGGGCTCGACCTCGGCCGCGATCTCGAGCCCGGCGACGTGGTCGAGCTGGAGATCGAGAACATCGGCATCCTGCGCAACATGATCGGCCCCCGCCCCGCGCTCCTCCAATGACCGGTCACCGCTTCACCGGTTTGTCACGTATCGCCTCCCGGTAGATCTTGCCCCACTTCTTCGACTCGAGGCTCGCGAGGCGCTTGTCCTTCTTGCGCGCCAGGGCAGCGAGCTCGCGGAGTTGCTTGCGATAGCTCGCCAACCTCTCGGGCGCCAGGTCGCCGCTTTCGACAGCGGTCTTCACCGCGCAACCCGGCTCGCTCTCGTGCGCGCAGTCCCGGAACTTGCATTCGAGCGCGAGCGTGGCGATGTCCTCGAACGCCATGTCGAGTCCCTCGTCCGACTCCCACAGCGCCAGCTCGCGCATGCCGGGCGTGTCGATGAGGGCTCCCCCGCCCGGAAGCGGGATCAGCTCGCGATGCGTCGTCGTGTGCCGGCCTTTTCCGTCGTCTCGAATTTCCTGGACGCGCATGTGGGTCTCGCCCAGCAACGCGTTCACCAGCGTCGACTTGCCCACGCCCGACGGGCCGAGGAGGGCAAGAGTCCGGTTTCCCTCGGCGTAGGCGCGGACGGCGGTGACCCCTTCGCCCGTGATCGAGCTCAGCGCGTGGACGTCGGCTCCCGGCGCTATGGCGGTGACCTCCTCCAACCACCTCGCAACGTCGTCGGAGAGGTCGCTCTTGGTGAGGATCACGGCGGGGACGGCGCCGCTTTGCCACGCGAGCGTCAGGTAGCGCTCGATCCCGCGTAGGTTCGGCTCGTGCTCCAGTGACGCAAGCACGAGCACGACGTCGATGTTCGCCGCCACGATCTGGACGTCGGTTGCGAAGCCTGCGACCTTGCGCGTGAACGCGGAGCGCCGGGGCAGCAACGCCTCGATCGTCGCGACTCCGTCCTCCGACGCCCCTCGGAGCGCGACCCAGTCCCCGACGGCGGGGAGCTCGTCGCGCGTCAGGGCGCGGTGCTGCATCTTCCCGCTCACCTGTGCGGTGACGGGATGCGGTGCGAACACGACGTGCTTTCCGGTTGCCTCCATCGCGACGCGCCCCGGCGTCAGCGACGGATCGTTCAGCTCGGATAGAGCAGACGCGAGCGCGTCCGTCCAGCCGAGCGCGTGCAGATCGGTAGTGCTTTCGAGCAACGTGGGACCTCCTGGGTCTCGATTCGATCGGCGGGCTACGCAGGCCGTGCCGGTCGCGCGCCGAGGAGGCGTCATCCTTCGGAGGCGGATCGGGAATAGGAAGGAGCGAACGGCAGGGCTAGCTGACGGATCCCTTTGTCATCGCCTGGCTCCTTTCCGTCCGGCCTCGTGCGGGTCTTACCGGACGATCGCAGTATGAGCGCTCGCTGGTCGGAGAGCAAGCGCGGATGCTATTTGTTGGAGCTGCTGGTGAGCGCGGCCCCCACGCCGAGCGTGATGTAGATACCGCCCGACACGTAACGCTCCGAACGCGTCCATCGCCGGTTGTGACGCAGGAAACGTCCGGCCGACCCGCCGACCAGCGCGTACAAGCTGTCCGTGCAGATGCCAATGAGGACGAGCGTCACGCCCAAAAAGAAGATCTGCCACGCGACGCCCCCGCGCGCTGGATCCACGAACTGTGGGAGGAACGCGAGGAAGAACAGCGCGATCTTCGGATTCAACACGTTCACGATCACGCCCTGGGCGAAGATCCTTCGCAGGCTGCGCGACGTGCGGTCCTCGTGTTCGTCCTCGTCGCCGTTCATCAACCGGCGGACGCCGAGCACGATGAGGTAGGCCGCGCCGACGCACTTGACGACGCTGAACGCCAGCGCCGACGACGCCAGCAGCGCGGAGAGCCCGAGCGTGGCCGCCACGACGTGGGACATGTTCCCGAGCCCGACTCCGAGCGCGGACACGAGTCCCGCCGTGCGGCCCTGGACGACGCTGCGCGTGAGGATGTACACGACCGCCGGGCCGGGGATCAGCAGGATCACCACGGCCGCGACGACGAACAGCTTGTAGAGAGTCGGATCGGGCAGGACCATGGTCGAGACTTTAGCTGCCATCGGAAAACCTCATCGCGGACCGACGGAACCTCGCCTCGGCCGGCGGGGTACTAGACAAAGGATGAAGGCCATCGTCGCGGCGCTAGGCTCGGTGCTACTACTCAGCGGGTGCGGGCCCGCGAGCGAGAGCTCGGCCGGCGAGCCCGGTCCCTCACCTACGACGCATGAGGTCGACGGCTATCCGGTGACCGTGCCTCCACGACCGGGTTTCGTTCCTCCCCAGCCGTATCCGGCGGAGCCCGGCTTCGAGAATGTCTGGTACGGAAGCCCAGAGCTGTGGACCTCTCTCGACCGAGACGGTGCGGTGTGGCGGGATCTACCGATCGGAAAGGGCCCCCACGCCATCGGTGACAAGACGTTCTGGTTCAGCGAGAGCTTCTCTACGGCGGACGGCGAGGACTTCTCCGGAGATGACGACATCACCCTCACCGCGGTGGATCTCGACGGGTCGGCTCGCACGGTGGTCGAAGAAGGCGGAGCCGCCTCGTTCCACGAGGACATCAAGAACTTCATCCTCGTTGGGCTCGGGCTCCCGGAGCCAGGGTGCTGGGAGGTCACCGCGACGTACAAGGGAGACGAGCTGTCTTACGTGCTCTACGTCGAGGCTTGACCTAGCCGTCCGAACGGCGGTGGAGCTAGTAGCCGTGTCGCTCCGCGTAGGCGACCTCGCGCGCGTAGCTGCGCTCGTAGCCGCCGGACGCGTCGCGGTCCCAGTAATGATGCCCTTCGTAGAGGAAGTTGCCGGCCGGGTCCTCGATCCAACCGTCGGGGTGGATGTCGGCCCACGACCGCACGGGTGAGTACGCGTATCCCGAAACCATCACCGTGTTGTCGTCGCCGTTAGCGCGCACGGCGTCGAGCGCCTCTTGCGACGCCCTCTCCCACACCTGGGCGGCGGACAGATCACCGCGCTCGCTCAGTCCCACGGGCTCGTTCATCAGCCCGTAGTAGATGCCGGGATCAACCCTGTAGTGCGCGCTCAGACGCGTCCACACGTCAGCGAAAAATCGGATGGGAAGCTTCGGCGACCCGATGGCCCTTCGCACACCGTGCTTGCCGTTCCACAAGTAGTACGCACCGAAATTGTGCATGTCGAGCACAACGTTCAATCCGGCCTGGCGCGCCGCCAGCACGACCGAGTCCATGAGGTCCATCGATCGTGAATGAAGCGCGCCGCCGAGCTTCCGTTGGATTGTCTCCCACCGGAACTCGATCCGAATGGTGCCGATGCCGCGACCTGCGAGAAATTCGAACGTCCGCGGGGCGTCGAAGTGGTAGTCGCGGTTGTACTTCCCCGGATCGTGGTTCGAGTACGTCGACGTCGGAACGATCTCGGGGCCTGCGAACTCGCCGCCCGCCACCGTGATCGCGCGCTCGTACGCGTCGGTGGATAGGTGCGCTTCGATAACGGGGGCCTGGGTGTTCGGGGTGTCGACTCCCGGCGGCTCGCTCCGGTCCTCGTACGCGGCCAGCTTGTAGGTCTTGCCCCACCACTCGCCCGTCGCCCACACGCCTGCCCAGAGCCCGGCCGCGTCGGCGTCGTCGTACCACGCGTCGGCCAGCGCGTTCCACCTGTCCGACTCGCCGCCATGCTCTTCGTCCGGCCACCCGATCTCTCCTACGAACCCACGCGCTCCGTTGGCGTCGAGCCACGAGACGAATCGCTGGAGCTCGCCGAGGATCTTTCGGTGAAGCGCGTCGTCCTGCGCGGTCGCGGGGCGGGCCAGACCTGCGATGAGCGCGAACGTGATCAACGTGCCAATCGTCCGACGGCCGTGCAAGGAAACGTCAGCTCTCCAGAGCGAGGACGGCGGGGTGCTCCAGGAGACGGACGACGTTCAAGACGAACTTTGCCGCGGTCATGCCGTCGAGGATGCGGTGGTCGAACGTGATCGACAGGTTCATCATCTTGCGGATGACGATCTGACCGTCGCGGACTACCGGGCGATCCGTTGCCCGATGCACGCCGAGGATCGCCGATTGCGGATGGAACACGATCGGCGTCGCCATCAGTCCACCGAACGGGCCCGGGCTCGTCACCGTGAACGTCGACCCGCGCAGCTCGTGCGCGATGAGGCTCCCTCCGCGCGCCGCGGTTGCCAGGCGCTCGATCTCGGTCGCGAGCGCGCGCAGCCTGAGCTTGTCGGCGTCCTTCACGACCGGGACCATCAGCCCGGCCGGCGTGTCTACCGCGACTCCGATGTCGTAGTGGTAGTGGAAGACGATCTCGCCGGCATCCTCGTCGAGCGACGCGTTGAGGGCGGGGTACTCCTTGAGCGACGTGGTGACGGCCTTGACGATGAACGGCACGAACGTGAGCCGCTGCTCGTCGGGCGCGCGTTCGTTGGCGAGCTTGCGCGTCGCATCGAGCTCGGTCACGTCGCATTCCTCGACATGGGTGACGGGCGGGACGACGCGGTGGGCCTCGGACATGCGCTCGGCGATCACGCGCCGTACCCCCTTCAAGGGCTCTCTGCGCTCGCCGGACGACGGCGTTTCGCCGCGCGCTGCGGGAGGAGCGGTGGTCGCCCCCCGCGCGGCCCCCTCGACGTCGGCTCGGGTTATCCGCCTGCCCGGGCCGGTGCCGGTGACCGTCGTGAGATCGACGCCGAGCTCGCGCGCCAGCTTGCGCACCGGCGGCATCGCCTTCACCCCGTTGTCACCGGCGTCGTCGGGCACGCGCTCGGCGGCAGCGGAGATCGCATCGGTCGCGACAGCTGCAACTTTCGGGGCCGGCGTCTCGCCGTTGCCGGAGCCCGCCTCCGCCTCGATCGAGACGAGCACGGTCCCCACAGGCACGACGTCGCCGGCCTTTACGTGGATGCGCGCGACGACTCCCTCGAACGGAGAGGGGATCTCGGCGGTGGCCTTGTCGGTGATGACCTCGACGAGCGGGTCGTCCTCGCTTATGACGTCGCCCTCTTTGACGAGCCAGCGGTCGACCTCTGCTTCGGTCACGCCCTCGCCGAGGTCGGGCAGCTTGAAGTCGGGCATCAGAAGCTCAAGACCTCGTTGGCCCCTGCGACGATTCGGTCGACCGACGGCAGGTAGTCGTCTTCGTTGGCGAACTGCGGGAACGGCACGTCGTATCCGGTGACGCGCCCCACGGGCGCCTCGAGGTCGAGCATTGCCCGCTCGTGGACGAGACTCGACACCTCCGCGCCGATGCCCGCCATGCGTGGCGCCTCGTGCACGACGAGCACACGCCCGCATGCACGCGCGCGCTCGACTATCGCGTCCACGTCGAGCGGGAACAGCGAGCGGAGGTCGAGCACGCTCGCGTGAATCCTCTTCTCGGCCTCCAACCTGTCCGCCGCCTCGAGCGACAACGGCACCGTCGGGCCGTACGTGATGATCGCGAGGTCGTCGCCTTCGCGCGCCAGCCTGGCTTTCGATAGGTACTCGTTGTAGATGCCGTTGCCGTTACCGAGCGCGAACGGGGGTTCCTCGGGCACCTCCTGGCGACCGGCGCGGTAGATGCGCTTGGGCTCCATGAAGATGACCGGATCCGGGTCCTCGATGGCCGCCAGCATCATGTCGCGCGCATCGCGTGGAGTCGTGGGGCACACGACCTTCAGCCCGGGCACGTGCGCGAACAACGCTTCGGGCGAGTCGGAATGGAGCTCCGGCGCGCGCACGCCACCACCGAATGGGATGCGCACCACGATGGACGCAGGGACCTCGCCCTTGGTGCGCCACGCGTAGCGAGCGGCGTGTACGACGATCTGCTCGAAGCCCGGGTAGACGAAGACGTCGAACTGGATCTCGACCACGGGAAGCAGCCCGTAGACGGCCATGCCGATCGCGCTTCCCACGATGCCTGCTTCGGCGAGAGGTGTGTCCACCACACGGGCCTCGCCGAACTTTTCGAGAAGCCCCGCGGTCACGCGGAAGACGCCTCCCGTCTGGGCTACGTCCTCGCCGAGCAGAACGACGCGGTCGTCCTGCTCCATCGCTTGATGGAGCGCGAGGTTCAGGCCCTCGACCATCGTCAGCGAGCTCATGAGCCCTCCGGTGTCTGCGTGTCGCCGGTGGACTTGACCGCCTGGGCCGGGCCGATCGGCTTGACCTCCGGGGGCCGCGACACCGAGTGCAGCTCGGCGAGGCCCTCGTCGAAGCTCCACGGACGGCCACTCGCGTAGACCCCCTCGAACAAGATCTCCTCCGAGGGTTGCTCGATGGCCTCCATCTCTTTGACCGAGGCGGCGATCGTCTCCTTCGCCTCGGCGCGGATCGCCTCTTCCTTCGCGTCGTCGAGCACCCCGAGGCGCCGCAGGAACGCGCCCATCCGTCCGACGGGCTCGAGCGAGCGCCACTTCTCGGTCTCGGCCTCGTCGCGATACAGGCGCGGGTCGTCCGCCGTGCCGTGCGCCTGGATGCGATAGCAGTACGCCTCGATCAGCGTTGGGCCCTCGCCGGCGCGCGCC
>DATBND010000329.1:0-20583 GCA_036554505.1 Actinomycetota bacterium
GAGGCGGCCGCCGCGAGGGCGAACGTGATGAGTAGCCGGCGCCGCAACGCCCCTTGCAAGAAGTACCCCAAAGGGACGAAAAGGGCGAAGTTGCTCGCGACCTCTCGCAAGGCGGGTCGGTCGCCGCGGTCTCTCATCAACTGCCACGTGTCGGAGAAAGGAATCCAGTCGATGGAGCCGCGCTCGTACGGCAGCGACCTCAACGTGAACCACGCGACAACCAGGCTGTACGCGACAAGACAGACGACGAAGAACCTTCTGAACACCGGGCCGACCCTAAAGCCAGGCCCGTGACTAGCCGTTAATGACTAAGACGAAATGCGACAACTGGTAACGAAAGCGTTCCGAAGCGGCCAACTGAGCAAGCGAGTCGCTCGCGAACACCGGCTGTCGACGGCAGCCCGACTGGGAGGAGTCGATTGAACGACGGGCCGTCAGGGCCGAACGAGTCGACTGCGCGCGTCTTCTCCACCACCGAGTTAGACGTTGGTGCGATCTTCGATCGCAGCGCCGTTGCGATGTGCATCGTCGACGACGACGGTCGGGTCGCGCGCGTCAACGACTCACTGTCGAGTCTCCTGGGCCGCACGCGCAGTGAGCTCGTCGGTTCGACCTGGACCGACCTCACGCATGCCGACGATGTCGCGAAGGAACGAGCCATGTTCGCCACGGTGCTCGATCGCACGACGTCCTCGTTCGTGCTGGAGAAGCGATTCCGGGGCGAGAGCGCGAGCCCGCTGTGGTGCCGGCAGACGGTCACCGTCCTGGATGACCAAGACCACCGATCGCCGACCCTTCTCGTCGAGCTCGTCGACACGACCGCCCAGCACGTGCTCGCAGCGAAACTTCGCACCTCCGAGGAGCGTACGGAGCTCACCATCGCGGCGGCGCAGGATGCGTTCGTCGGAATGAGTTCAGACGGGACGATCACCGGATGGAACAAGGTTGCCGAGTCCATGTTCGGGTGGCCGGCCGACGAGGTAATCGGACGCAAGCTCTCCACGACGATCGTCCCCGAGGACCAGCGGGCCGCCCACGAGCGGGGGCTCGCGCGCTATCTCGAGACGGGAGAGGCACGCGTCCTCGAGCGGAGGATCGAAGTCACCGCAGTGCGCCGGGACGGAGTCGAGATCAGGGTCGAGCTGACCATTTGGCCGGTTGCGGGCAACGACGGTGTCGAGTTCAACGCGTTCTTGCGCGACGTCAGCGAGCGTTTGCGCTTCCAGGAGGAGCTCAGGCAGCTCGCTATCGCGGCAACGACCGATCAAGGAACCGGTCTGAAGAACCGGCGAGGCTTCTTCGCCTTGGCCGAGCACGAGCTGAGCGTCGCGCAACGCCTCGGGCATTCGTTGACGTTGATCTTCTTCGACCTCGATCGGTTGAAGGCGATCAACGACACGTTCGGTCACCTCGAGGGAGATCGCGCGATTGCCGACACCGCCCGGATCCTCAAGAGCACGTTCCGTGAGTCGGACCTGGTCGCGCGGCTCGGGGGAGACGAGTTCTGCGTGCTTGCGCTCGGCCCCCGCGAAGGTTTTACGAAGACCATGCAACGTTTCGACGAGGCCCTCGCCGAGCACAACCGCAAGTCGAACCGCGCCTACTCGCTCTCGCTCAGCTACGGCGTCGCCTTCTTCGACCCGAACGAGGACAAGCACAGCCTCGACGAGCTGATGTCCGCGGCGGACGTCTCGATGTACCAGTTCAAGCTGGGACGTCGCCCGGCCTGACCCCCTCGCCTCCTAGACTGCTTGTTTACGCATCCAGGAAGAGAGGACGTCATGCCCACGACTGCCACGTTCGTCACGTCGCAAGGATCCTTCGAGGTGACGCTAATGCCCGATCACGCTCCGACGACCGTTGCCAACTTCGTCGACCTCGCCACCGGCAAGCGGGAGTGGCGCGACGCGCGCGACGGCCAGCGCAAGACCGAGCCGCTCTACGACGGGACGATCTTTCATCGTGTGATCCCCGACTTCATGATCCAGGGAGGCGATCCCGAGGGGACGGGCATGGGCGGCCCGGGTTACCGGTTCGAGGACGAGGTCCCTCCGGGGAGCCCGAAGTTCGACAAGCCGGGGCTCCTCGCGATGGCGAACGCGGGACCGAACACGAACGGGTCGCAGTTCTTCGTCACGGTCGCGGCCACGCCCTGGCTCAACGGCAAGCACACGATCTTCGGCGAGGTGACCGCCGGAATGGAGGTCGTCGACGCGATCGCCACGGCGGATCGCGACGGGCAGGACCGTCCGCTGAAGGAGATCGTCCTGGAGACGGTAAGGATCGTCGAGTCGTAGCTCTGGTCTAAGCGGTGCCCCCGCCCGGGCCCTTGACCACGTCGCGCGCGGTCTGCCGCGCCGCTCCCGTCGCAGCTCCGATGAGTGCGATCCACGCGGCCTTCTTTCCGGCCGGCGCCGGCTCGTCGACCTCCGGAGGGTCCTCGCGCGTCACGAGCCGCCACATGGTGGTGACGAGGTAGGTCGCGAGCTTTACCGCGATCATCCCGGCGATCATCGCCCCGACCGTCTGGAGCATGCTCGACTTCTGGTTGTCGTCGTCGTCCTTCTTGCCCATGATCATCGCTCCCCTCTTGCGGAAAGGTCTGCCCCGGCAAGCGGGCATCTAAGCATCGGCCAGCTCGCGCCGCATACCCAACAAGCCGTCGAGCTCGTCGCACCCGTCGTCGGGGCCGATGGCGATGACGCGATCGTTCGCGGCGAACGAGAACCGCGGCTTGGGGCGATACGTCCATCTCCGGCCGCGCTGCACGGCGAGCACGAACATCCCGGTTTCGGTCTCCACGGACAGCTCCTTTATCGACTTGCCGTCCGCCTCCGACCCGGCGGCGACCACCCCTTCATAGCCGACCTCGTCCGACTCCACGATGGCCGCAGCGATGACCGGGTGGAGCTCCTCTCCCTTCTCGACGAGGCGCGTCATCTCGCGGGCGGAGTCGAAGATCATCTCGGACGCGTGCGCAAGCCGGATGAGACCGCGGAGGTCGTCGGGATTGCGCGCCTCTTGCGCGCTGCGCAGGACCCACGACTCGAGCTCGTCGTGGACCGCGTCCGAACGCGTTTCGAGATTCGCCACCTCGGCCGCGAGCGCCTGGTCGTTGAACAGCAACGCGGAATACGCAAGCCCGACCGCGACCTCGGCGGAGTTCTTCATCTCGACCAGCAGGTCGACCGCGCGGTCGAGATCCGACAGGACGATCTCCGGAGGGTCGGGCGGTTCCGGCAGCGGAGGCGCACCCATCAGCTCGCGCGCCAGCACGACCCCGTCCTTCGGGCCCTTGACCAACAGGGCGTCGTTAGAGGTGATGACGTCGTCGGGCCCGGGGTCGAGGTCCCATTCGCCCCCGCGGCGGATCGCGATGATCCACATCCCGATCTCGACCGGGAGCGCGAGATCGCGCAGCGAGCGCCCGACCGCCGCCGACCCTTCCCGCACCTTTATCCGAGAGACGATCTCGTCCGCGTGACGTAAGTCCAGACGAAGATCTTCGAGGATCCCGAGCTGCACGACGCGCGCGATGTCCTCTGCTGCGTCGGCGATGTTCTCGACTGCGGACGCGATCTCGAGCACGCCCGCCATGTGCTCGGCGTCCTCAGGGCTGCGCGCCGCGAGTATCGACAGCTTGCGAAGGTCGTGGAGGTACTCGAACATGCGCTCCTCGAGCCGCCGCACCTCCTTGGCGAGATCGGCGTCCGAGAAGAAGACGGCCGCGTAGGCGAGGTCGACCATCAATTCGGACGAGTCCTTGATCTCCGCGAGGAGACCCTTGACGGTTCTCGGACCTTCTCCGGGCTCCACTCTCACTCCCCCTTCAGTTGGTCAGGCTACTCCGACGATGACGATTGCCGCCACGAGACATATGAGGCCCAGCAGGTCCATTCCGCTCGTGACCAGCGGGATGGTGTGGTTGTCGGGATCGAACCCGAAGCGGTAGGTGATGATCGCCGCGTAGTACCCGATCACCGCGGCGACCAGAAGGGCGAGCATCCCGCCGAGCATCGCGACGAGCAGGAAGTCGAGTGCACCCGGGTACGCCTGGTTCGTCAGTTGCGCGGTCCACAGCGAGGTCACCGCAGTCACCGAGTAGATGAACAAGCCCATGATCGCGACGATGGTCCCGTCGAGGACGGCCACAGCTTCCGGGCGCGCGCTCGGAGTAGCCGCGCCGAGGTGCAGTTTCGTCCCGAGACGCGCGGCAAGGATCGAGCCGAGTGCGCCGGTGTTCTCCAGGAACCCGGGAAGGAAGATGAGGAACGCGGGATACGGGCCGAACACGTGCTCGATGCGTTGCTGGCCGACGGTTCCGGCCAGGATGTCGAGGACCGCGGCGAGACAGAGAATCGGAAAGCTCTCGCGCACGATCCGCCGCGCGACCGGCCGCACGGTCGTCCATCCGCGCACCATCGCCATCAGCGCCGCGAGGAGGGCGAGGCCCCCGATGACCGGGGTCACGACGTCGATCGCGACGAGGAACGACGCAGCGAGTAGACACGGAAGCGTCACGACGTCGCCGACGACCGTCACGAGGACGGCTCCGACGGAGTCGAGGTCCCAGCCGCGCCGAAACGATTGGATCGACAGAAAGACCGTGAACGCAAGGACGAGCGTGGAAGACAGGAGGCCTCCTACCAACGCAACCACGACGAAGTCCCAGACCGACACCGTGGGAACGCCGAGCAATCCCGCGATCGCCCTCGCGAGGAGGCCCATCGCGACGGACGTGCCGATCGTGAGCAACGTCGCGCCGTAGACGTTCTGCGCGAGCAGGCCGTTCTTGTTCGCGGAGATCTCGAAGAGCCCGGTATGTATCGACGTGCCTAGACGCGCGGCAAGCGCCCCGAAGATGTTCCCGCGCATCCCGATCGAGACGGGGATCAGAACGAACAACCCCTGGATCTCCTCGAGGCGTCCGGCCATGGACGCGAGCACCACTCCGGAGATCAACGACGTCAGCGCGGAGAAGAAGTTCGCGACGAAGCCCTGCTTGATCGTCGCTCGCTCGGACATCCAGTAGTCGCGGACTTGCCGGGCGGGGTCCGCGACCCGGCGGGCGGTGCCCCGGACGGCCCGGGCCGGGGTCCCCAGGATGGCTCTCGCGATGATCCCGAGCCACCTCAGCGGGAGCGGCAGCCGCAACTTGGGCGGGGGGCCGGACGTTCTCATCTAGTGAGGGAACCCCAAACCGCCCAGGCTCGTCCAACCGAATAGAGAGGTAGACACACCGGCCGTCTTGGGGGGTCACCCGGCAAAGCCGGGGGAACGAGACGGACCGGCTCCGAGGAGAGGAGCGGCACATGGCGCAGAACTCGATCAGGGGCACGAAGCCCCAGGCGCTTCCGAGGGCCTCGCAGCAGTTCCCCGAGGGCCGCGTCTGCTCCGCTCCCGGCTGTGGGACGAAGCTGTCGACGTATAACCGCAGAGAGCGTTGTTGGGCGCATGCCGAGATGAAGGTTCCCCGTCTGAGAGGACGCAAGCCCGCCGCCGGCTCGGCCTGACCTCTCGCTCCGCGTATCGGCGTCCGCGCCCCGATATATTCTCGTCGCCGCTCCACGCGGGTGGCCATGCTCTCTAGCCGGAGGATCTGTCGTTGCGCGCACGGCTTGTCGTTGTGTACGCCCTGGTCGTGGCGCTATTTCTCGCCTCCGGCTCGCTTCTCTCGCCCGCCTTCGCAGCTCGCCCCCTCCACCTCGCGCAGGAGGAGGAGGGCGACCAGGGCGAGGAGGTAGAGCAGCGGCCCGCCCAGCCGTCGTCTCCGGCCCCGTCGCCCTCGGCGACCGAAGGAGAAGAGGAGACGGGCCCACCGTGGACCTATCAGATGGCCCGGATCTCGCTGTTGCTGCTCGCGCTGCTGTTCCTCGCCATGGCCGCGGCTTATTACCGCTTCGTCGTGAAGCGCCAGCGGGGCGAGGTCTGACGAGCCCCTCTCGCACCGACCCCGAAGCGCGCCACTCGATCGCACCCGAAGGACGTCCGTGACCCGACTGATCGATCCTCGTATCGCCGGAGCTGTGGCTCGACGCCTCGCCGGCGACGCCCCCATGCGGAGCTCCTATCTATTGGAGCGCCTCCAGCGCGACCTCGAGACCGCGGTGCCTCGCTCCGAGGGGCTCGTCGCGGACGCGAGCGGGATCCCGAGCCCGACTCCCGTCCCGTGGGGCGTCATCGACCGCGCCGAGTGGGCCGAGGCCAACATCGCAGGCATGACGAGGATGCTCTCGCCGCTGGCCGAACGCCTCGAGCCTCGACTCGCGCAACTCCCTGCGCCCATACGGATAGCGCAACAGGCGGTCGTCTCGGTCGAGATGGGAGTCCTTCTGGGCTACGTCTCGCGGCGGGTCCTGGGCCAGTACGACGTGCTGATGCCGGAGGACTCGCCCGAAGCTGCGCGGCGATCTCGACGACGGGCGCGCGATGGCGCCGCGCTCTACTTCGTCGGACCGAACATGGTGGAGACCGAGCGCCGATGGGGATTCGTGCCGGAGGAGTTCGCCTTGTGGGTAGCGGTGCACGAGGTCACACATCGTTTCCAGTTCGCCGGAGTCCCGTGGCTGCGCGATCGCTTCTTCGGTCTCGTCCGGAGCTACCTGTCGGTCACCGACATGGACGCGGGCAGCCTCGCGCGCCGTCTTGCGGGGGCTGCGTCGCGTCTCGCGACCGGCAAGGTGCCCGCGGACGAGAGGCACCCGGCGTACCTGCTTGCAACCGACGAGCAGAGAGACGTCTTGAACCAGATCCAGGCGCTCATGGCAGTCGTCGAGGGACACGGCAACTTCGTGATGGACACGGTGGGGGCGCGGGTCATCCCCTCGTTCAAGCGCATGCGTTACGTCTTCGAACGCAGGCGCGAGCAGTCGACGACCCTGCAGCGGATCCTGAACCAGGCACTCGGGCTCGAGATGAAGCTCCGTCAGTACGAGGTCGGACAGAAGTTCTGCCAGGAGGTCGCCGCGCGCGAGGGAGAGGCCGGCTTCACCTACCTGTGGAGCGCCCCCGAGCACCTTCCGACGCTGGACGAGCTCAAGGAGCCGCGCCGGTGGCTCGATCGCGTGGCCTGACGCGCGGAGCCGGATGGTGAGCCCGGAGGCGCGGTTGGGGGGGCCGGGGTTGGAGGTGGTCGAGAAGGCGCGCGCCGCCATCGATCGCTACGGGATGCTCGACGACGGCGATCGCATCCTCGTAACCGTCTCCGGGGGGGCGGACTCGACCTGTTTGCTCGATGTCCTGGCGCGCCTTGCGACCGAACGCGGTTACGTGCTCGCCGCCGCGCACGTGGACCACGGCCTGTCGCCGGGATCGGAGAAGGTGGCGGCGACCGTCTCGCATGCCGTTGCCGAGGCGGGCTTCGAGGCGCACGTCATCAAGGCGCCCGACCTGGCCGGGCCGAACCTCCACGCTCGCGCGCGCGAGTTCCGCTACAGGTTCTTCGAGACGATCGCCGAGACGTGGGGGGCCACGCGTATCGCGACGGGGCACACGCTCGACGATCGCGTCGAGACCACGCTCGCGCGGTTGATCCACGGCGCGGGGACCGACGCGCTGGCCGGCCTACCTCCCGCCGACGGGAGGCGGATCCGGCCCCTCGTCGGGTTGCGACGTGCGGAGACGCGCGACTACTGCGCGGCTCGATCGCTCACTTACTACGACGACCCGGCGAACTACGACGATCGCTTCGAACGCGTGGTCGTGCGCCGCGACGTCGTGAGTGCGATCGAGGCCCGGTGGGGCGAGGGCGCGATACGCGCCATGGCGGTGTCGGCCGATCGTCTTCGAGAGGACGCGGTCGCGATGAGAGACCTCGCCGACCGCATCTACGAGGGGATGGCGAAACCGACGCTCCTCGGCACGGAGATCGACATGGGCGTGATCCTCGAGACGCCGCGGGCGTTCAGACGACGCATCCTCGAACGAGCAGTGGGCCGCGTGCGCGACCGGTCGGGTGGGATCGACGCGGCCCTCGACGCGCTCGACGCCCGACAGAGGCAAGCGCGCGGGACGTCCCAACGATTTGCCGTCGCGGCCGGTATCGAGATCGAGGTCGCTCCGGACAAGATCGTGGTCCGTCGCGAGCCGCCCACCGCCCCTCCCGCCGGCCGGCACTAGGATGCAGCGGATGGGTGCCGTGCACGAAGACATCGAGAAGGTCCTGATCTCCGCCGAGGAGATCCAGGACAAGATCGTCCATCTCGCGAAGCAGATCACCGAGGACTATCGCGACCGCGACCTTCTGCTCGTCGGGGTGCTCAAGGGCGCGTTCGTGTTCATGTCCGATCTGGCGCGCGGAATCGACCTGCCGATCGACTTCGACTTCATGGCGGTGTCGTCGTACGGATCGTCGACGAAGTCGTCGGGCGTCGTACGAATCCTCAAGGACCTGGATTACGAGATCACCGGCCGGCACGTGCTGCTCATCGAAGACATCATCGACTCCGGCCTGACGATCTCGTATCTGCTTCGGTATCTCGAGGCGCGCGGGCCGGCATCGCTCGAGATCTGCTCGTTGTTCTGGAAGAAGGGGGAACAGGCGGTCGAGCTCGACGTCAAATATCCGGGCTTCGAGATCCCTCCGGTCTTCGTCGTCGGGTACGGCCTCGATTTCGGCGAGAAGTACAGGAACCTGCCGTACATCGGCATCCTCAAGCCGTCCGCCTACCAGCAAAGTCCGGAGTCGAGCTGACGTAGTCAGGGCGTGCGATCCCTCGCTGGAGGGGTTTGAAAACCGAGTTGCCCTGCTAACCTTTGTGAAATGAACCGAATATTCAGGTCCGTCATCTTCTACCTGGTCCTCGGCGTGGCCGTGTTCTGGGTGTTCACGCTGTACCGGACGAGCGCCGAGAAGCCCACAGAGCTCAAATCGGTCAACCAGTTCCGCGAGTACGTCGTCGACGGGACGATCGTCAGCGCCGAGTTCCTCGCGCGCGACAACAAGGTCATCGGCGAGCTCGAGAGCGAAGGCACGTACGAGCTGACGCTTCCGTATGGGACGCTCGACGACGCGGCCAACTTCGCAGTCGAGGAGGGCGTGCCGGTCACCGCCGATCAGCAACAGGGATCGCCGATCCTGTCCATCCTGTTTCAGTTCCTTCCGATCCTGATCATCCTCGGGTTCTTCTTCTTCCTCATGCAACAGATGCAGGGCGGAGGGAACCGCGTGATGTCGTTCGGCAAGTCCAAGGCGCGTCTCGTTTCGAAGGACCAGCCGAAGATCAC
Source organism: Actinomycetota bacterium (assembly GCA_036554505.1). Classification (GTDB taxonomy): domain Bacteria; phylum Actinomycetota; class CADDZG01; order CADDZG01; family WHSQ01; genus DATBND01. The sequence continues at coordinate 9,226 of DATBND010000329.1, forward strand.
GTTTGCGGACGTGGCCGGGCTCGACGAAGCGGTCGAGGAGCTACAAGAGATAAAGGAGTACCTCGAAGCGCCCCAGAAGTTCCAGGCGATGGGGGCCAAGATCCCCAAGGGCGTGCTGCTGTACGGCCCGCCGGGGACGGGCAAGACGCTGCTTGCGCGCGCCGTGGCCGGAGAGGCCGGCGTCCCGTTCTTCAGCATCTCGGGCTCGGACTTCGTCGAGATGTTCGTGGGCGTCGGCGCGAGCCGCGTGCGGGACCTCTTCGAGCAAGCGAAGGCGAACGCACCTTCGATCGTGTTCATGGACGAGATCGACGCGGTTGGACGACATCGCGGCGCTGGCCTCGGCGGCGGTCACGACGAGCGCGAGCAGACGCTCAACCAGTTGCTCGTCGAGATGGACGGATTCGACATCAAGGGCGGGGTCATCCTCATCGCCGCGACCAACCGTCCCGACATCCTCGACCCCGCGTTGCTTCGCCCGGGTCGCTTCGACCGTCAGATCGTCGTCGACCGTCCGGACCTGAACGGTCGCTCGGGGATCCTGAAGGTGCACACGCGCGGCAAGCCGCTCTCCAAGGAGATCGACATCGAGGTGCTCGCGCGCCGGACCCCTGGATTCACGGGCGCGGACCTCGCCAACGTCGTGAACGAGGCGGCGCTGCTGGCCGCTCGGTTCTCGCGCCACGAGATCGGCATGGCCGAGCTCGAAGAAGCCATCGACCGCGTGCTCGCCGGGCCGGAACGCCGCAGCCGCGTGATCTCCGAGAAGGAGAAGAAGGTCATCGCGTATCACGAGGCCGGTCACGCGCTCGTGTCGCACGCATTGCCGAACGCAGACCCGGTGCACAAGGTGTCGATCGTGTCGCGCGGGCGCGCGCTCGGCTACACGCTGACGCTTCCGACAGAGGATCGCTTCCTCGTGACCCGCTCCGAGCTCATCGACGAGCTCGCGATGCTCCTCGGGGGGCGCTGCGCGGAGGAGATCGTGTTCGACGAGCCGACCACGGGGGCCCAGGACGACATCCAGCGGTGCACCCGGATCGCCAAGCAGATGGTGACGGAGTTCGGCATGTCGGATCTCGGGCCGCTCGCTCTCGGGCAGAACGAGACCCAGCCGTTCCTCGGCCGTGACTTCGGACACGTCAAGGACTACTCCGACGTCGTCGCGGCGAAGATCGATGGCGAGGTGCGCAGGCTCGTCGAGGAGGCCCACGACGAGGCGCGCGAGATCCTGACCAAGTACCGCGACAAGCTCGACCTCATGGTCGAGAAGCTCCTCGAGAAGGAGTCGCTCGAGAAGGAAGAGGTCGCCGAGATCCTCGCCGAGGTCGCCAAGCAGAGCCCCTCGAACCCGATCGAGCGCACCCGCATCCGCCGCGAGAGCCGCGACGACGCGGGGGCCGAGGCGCCGAAGCGCAAAAGGCTCCCCCGCCCGGCGCCCAAGCCGCGCCTGGGCGAGGCCTAACTCCCGCTCGGTCGCTCTCCGGCACCGTCCTGGGCGACGCACACCGAACCTCGAATGGCGGGCTTTCGCTCGCAGGCCTGGCCGATCCGCGACGCGTGTCTACAGCCAGCGTCGCCTACGGCCGAGGCGGGCGCTTCCTCGCTGTTCCTCAACGGCCGAGGCGGGCGCTCGCTCGGCTGTTGACCTAGGCCTTGGTTTCTCGTCAGGCGCGTTGGGTGTCGGGAGCTCCTCCGCCGGATCGTTCTTTGGTCGTGAGTGGTCGCTATACGTCCATAGACCAAAGAACGGCTCCGATGGACCGGAGCGCCACGCAGGGGCCGCGCAGGCTCGTCGCTGTCGGTTCTGCTCTTCGGGGCGGGAAGGCGGGCGATAGTCCGGCGGTTTAGGTTCGTGGCATGAGTGATTCCAGCGAAAACATTCGTGAGATCAGGGCGGGGCGGCGGTTCGACAGAGCCGCCATCGTCGAGGCCGTGAAGGTCATCCTCGACGCGATCGGGGAGGACGGGGCGCGCGACGGGCTGCTGCGCACGCCCGAGCGGGTCGCCGACATGTACGACGAGATCTTCTCCGGCATCGGGCAGGACGAGGTCGCCGAGCTCGACGTCGTGTTCGAAGCGGATCACGACGAGATGATCATGATCAGGGACATCCCGCTCGCAAGCGTGTGCGAGCACCACCTCATCCCCTTCATCGGCAAGGCGCACGTCGCCTACATCCCGAACGAGAGCGGGCAGATCACGGGACTCTCGAAGCTCGCGCGGCTCGTCGACCTCTTGTCGCGGCGTCCTCAGGTCCAGGAGCGCCTGACCACTCAGATCGCCGATGCGATCGAGCGTGCACTCGATCCGCGCGGGGTGCTCGTCGTCATCGAGGCCGAGCACCTGTGCATGAGCATGCGTGGTGTGCGCAAGCCCGGGAGCCAGACGGTGACCTCGGCCGTCCGGGGCAGCTTCCGCGACAACGACGCGACGCGCGCGGAGGCGATGGGCCTCATCCATCGCGGCTAGCCCTCCTCCGGTAACAGCGCCACCTAGACTCTCGGCATGAAGCTGCGGTGTCGCGATCGAGTCGTCGACCTCGGCAGCGTCGCGCTCATGGGCGTGCTCAACGTGACGCCCGACTCGTTCTCCGACGGCGGCTTATGGATGGATCCCACCGCCGCGGTGACCCACGGCCTGGAGATGGCTTCACGGGGCGCGGCGATCGTCGACGTCGGCGGCGAGTCCACTCGGCCCGGCGCGGATGCAGTGTCCGAGGCCGAGGAGCTGCGTCGCGTCGTCCCCGTCGTCGAAGCACTGGCGAGCGAGGGTTTGATCGTCTCCATCGACACCCGCAAGACGTCCGTGGCGCGCGCGGCTCTCGTCGCCGGCGCGGCGATCGTCAACCACACCACAGGGGAAGAGGTCGAGGCCGGTATGGACGAGCTCGTCGCCGGCACGGACGCGGGGATCGTCGTCATGCACTCGCGCGGGACCCCCGCGACGATGCGCTCGCTGACCGAGTACGACGACGTGGTGATCGACGTCCGTGACTTTCTGTTGCGCCGTGCGCGCGAGCTCGAAAGCGCAGGAGTCGCCCACGATGCGATTGCGCTGGATCCCGGCATCGGCTTTGCGAAGACGCCCGAGCAGAACCTCATGCTCCTGCGCCGCCTCGGCGAGATCACGTCGGTCGACTATCCGATCTTGAGCGGAACCTCGCGCAAGAGCTTCATAGGGCGGGTGCTCGACCTTCCCGAGGACCAGCGCCTCGAAGGCACGGCCGCGACGGTTGCATGGTCGGTCGCGCACGGAGCCAAGCTAATACGTGTGCACGACGTCGAGGAGATGGATCGAGTGGTCCGGATGACTGAAGCGATCCTGTACGTGCCCACCGAGCCAACGCCACCTGCGTGACCGATCACCTCGTGATCAGGGGCTTGCACGTGCCGGCACGTATCGGCGTCACGGCGGAGGAGAGGGCACAGGAGCAAACCCTCGTCGTCAACCTCGACGTGACGACCGACCTCGCACCGGCGGGCGCATCGGACGACCTCGAGGACACGATCGACTACGCGGCTCTGATCTCGTCGATCGACGTGTTGGTTCGCTCGTCCGAGGTCGAGCTTCTGGAGACGCTCGCCCAGAAGATCGCGGACGAGATCGCGCATATCAAGGAGGCCACAGGAGTTACCGTAGAGATAGCAAAGGAGATCGTTCCGGTAACGGAGAAGGTAGAAGAGGTGACGATAAAGATCGTGAGGCAGTTCTCGTGAGCGTCGCGTTCATCGGAATCGGTTCGAACGTGGGCGATCGGTCCGCGTTCGTTCGCCGCGCTATCGACGAGCTCCGTGGCGCGACCGGCGTCGCGGTCGAGGAGACGTCGAGCCTCTACGAGACTTCGCCCATCGGCGGGCCCCCACAGCGCTCCTTCGTAAACCTCGTCGCGCGCATATCGACGACGCTCACTCCGCAGGAGCTCCTCGCGGTGTGCAAAGAGATCGAGCACCGGCTCGGGCGTGAGGAGAGCGACATTCGGTGGGGGCCGCGTGTCGTCGATCTCGACATCCTCTTGTTCGATCAGGAGAAGGTCAGCGAACCGGAGCTCGAGATCCCCCACCCGCGCCTGACCGTGCGTAAGTTCGCGTTAGTGCCGCTGCTCGAGCTCGACCCCGAGCTCACCGATCCGTGGGGCATGCCTTATCGGGAGTTCGTGGACGAGGCAGAAGGGGACGTCGAGCTCCTCGAAGCGTTCTAGAAGTGGGGGACGCGACGTGGGCGCGACCAATCCAACACGACCGAGGGCCTTGCCGAATTTCGCGTCCGGAATCCGTTCAAGGGGTATCTGTGTCGCTAGGTCGCGCGGATGAGCACACGTGGAACCGACCTTGTACTCGACATTCTCGAGAGTTATCGATTTGATGACCGAGATGAGCAGACAATTCGAGAGGAATGGATCTTTCCTCTACTTTCTTTGCTCGGATACGGTGCCACGACTCTCAATGAAATCAAGAGAAATCCAACTGCACGGCTGGCGTCTCCTCTAAGAAGGCTGGGAAGTAGACGCATCGAAGTTGACTACGTGCCAACGGTATTGGGGCACCAACTGTGGATCATTGAAGCGAAAGCCTCCATACCGAATGTGGATCTGGACGATCATCTTTCACAGGCCTGGTCCTACGCCACGCATCCAGAAATCGACGTCCCCCTTATGGTGCTAGCCGATGGCCGGCGGATCATCGTTTACGACGTGACTCATGTCGATTGGGATCGCCCCGTGCTGGACATCGCCCGATTTGAGCTCCGCTCGCGCTTTGAGGAACTCCTTTCGACGTTGGGGGCAAGAAATGTCACGCGTCAAGCTGAGAGACGAGTGCTCAGACATCTGGCGCAGGTGATGAAGGCCCAGTTGCGAGCGGAGTCACTAGACCGCATCGTTGAAGAGGTCAAGAAGTCGCGCAGGGAGGCCGCTAGTTCGGTCGCTGACAACGCGCGCGCCATTCTCACTGACCAGGAGGCAAGAGAGCATGCCCTCCACCAGCGAGTTCGCGACGCTGCCGGCGTATGGGGATTGGCTCAGGAAGCGAATCGACCCTGGGGAGGGGTAAGCGCGGCACAGGCCAAGGAATTCGTGGGAATGGTTGAGAACCTCCCAGCCGCCACAAGGCTGCGGGAACTCAGATCCTTTGTCGACGCCTGCACCCCGCAGCGGACTCCTGAGTCCAGCCCACGAATGTTCTTTCCGTCCCGAGTGCTTCTATTCGCAGGGTGCCTTGGGCTACGGACCGATCCCGTCTGTGCTGAGTTCGCCGAAACGGTCGTTGCGAGCAGTCTGCGTGATCACCTGCTCGCTTTTCCGCAGGACGAGTTGGCTCGCGCGGCCCACCGTCTTGAGCTCGTCCTTGTCCCATTTGTTCTCCGCTCCTACCTTAGCGATGGCGGAGCGCGCCTTCAGGACGCCATTCGCGAGCGCTCTACCGTCCTCGATGATGAGTCTCTACTGCGGCATCCGCTGGATGCCGACGAGGCCCTTATCCGATCCACCATGCTGACATGTACCGCGATCTGGTTCAGACACGAACCTTGGCAAGTCTCGTCATTGAATCAGTTCGCGCAGACCCTGGAGGAACTTTTGCCTTCCCTGGATTTCAAGAGAGATGGGGTGCGAGGACCTGCCGGGAATCCCTATCTGGAGCGCTGGCAACGATCGGATCCACTCGTTGAGATGACGCTCGTATTAGCCGGAGAAGCCGATCCCGTGCCCGCTCTAGACGAGGACGTATTGTTCCGCGTCGAGCGGCTCGCTGAGACGAACGATTCCCTTGTGAAGCAATGGGCCCAGAACCTGCTTGATCGGCGGCCTTCGTAACTCGGTCGACCGGCCCTCGAATATGCTTGTCCTACGACCGGTACCTGACAAGGACTGGAGCGCACTCCGATGGCCGCAGAGCCTGTTACGACCTCTCCCTTGCGCGTCGCGATCGCGGGCGCGGGGCGTGTTGCGGTTGCGGTCGCGTCCCTGCTCCAAGACCGCGGGCACGATGTCGTGTCGGTGTGGTCGCGCAATCCGGAAAGCACGAAGCGCGCCGCACGACGACTGAGCGCACACACCGCCCCTTCCGTCGCGGCGGTTGCCGCCGGCGCGGACCTCGTGCTGGTCGGTGCCGTCGATGACGCGATCGCGGACGTTGCCGCCGATCTCGCAGAGGGACTCGAGCGCGATACGACCGTCGTTCACTTCGCCGGGGTGCTCGCGATCGATGTGCTCGGCGCGATCCCCGGGCCGCGCGCTGCTCTTCATCCCGTGCAGTCCGTCCCCGACGTCGACGTGGGGATCCGACGTCTGCCGGGCTCGGCGTGGGGCGTGACGGTCTCTCCCGGGGCCGAGGATTGGGCACACGCATTCGTCCGCGACGAGCTTCGCGGCATCCCCGTCGACGTCGCGCCGGAGGACCGGGCGCTGTGGCACGCGGCCGCCGTGATGACCTCCAACGGCATCGCGGCCTTGATGAGCACCGGCTCGGCCCTATTGAACGCGATCGGCGTGACCGATCCACAATCCGTGCTGGGCCCCCTGGCCGCCGGGACGGTCGCCAACGTCGGCGCGATGGCTCGTCCCGGCGACGCGTTCACAGGGCCGGTTGTCAGAGGCGACGCGAAGACCGTCGAGCTCCACCTCGCGGCACTCGGAAGCCGCGCTCCGGAGCTCGTCGACGAGTACAAGCTCGCCGCGGAGGGGGTCGTCGCCGGCGCGGCGCGGACCGGCCGAGTAGACGCTCGCGCGGCGCAATCGATGCGCGACCTGCTGGAGAGCGCGTGAACATCGCTCGCAGTTTCGCCGAGCTGCGCTCCGCGCTGGAGCCCGCGCGCTCCGAGGGCCGGACGGTCGGCCTCGTGCCGACGATGGGCGCGCTCCACGACGGGCATCTGTCGCTGGTGCGCGCGGCGCGCGCGGGTGCCGACGTGGTCGTCGTGAGCATCTTCGTCAACCCGCGCCAGTTCGGTCCCGCGGAGGACCTCGCGACCTATCCTCGGAACGAGGCGCGCGACCTGGATCTCCTTGAGGACGAGAGGGTGGACGTCGCCTTCCTTCCTTCGTCGGAGGAGATGTACCCGCCGGGCTCCACGACCTCCGTCGTCGTCGGTGAGCTCGGAGAGATCTTCGAGGGGGCGGCTCGCCCGGGGCACTTCGCCGGCGTGGCAACGGTCGTGACCAAGCTCTTCAGCCTCGTGCGACCGGACATTGCGTGGTTCGGGCAGAAGGACGCGCAACAGCTCGCGGTCATCCGGCGAATGGTGACCGACCTGTCGCTGGGCGTCGACGTGCGCGCTTGTCCCACGGTTCGCGAGGAGGGCGGCCTCGCTCTGAGCAGCCGCAACGTCTACCTCGACGACGCCGAGAGACGGCGTGGGGCTTCGCTCTTCGCGGCGCTACGGGCCGGCGCCCACGTTCTCGAAAGCGAGCAGAACGTCGCTGCCGCCGAGAAGACGATGCGAGAGACGATGGCCGTCGAAGGGCTCGACGTCGATTACGCCGCGGTCGTCGACCCCGACACGTTCAAACCGTTCGAATGGGAGAGCGCGGCGTTGCTCCTCGTCGCAGGCCGCGCCGGCAAGACGCGTCTGATCGACAACCTCCTCGTCCTGCCCACTCCCGACCGAGGTTCCACGGAGGCATGATGCAGAGAACGATGATGAAGTCGAAGATCCATAGGGCGACGGTGACCGATGCAAACCTGAATTACGTCGGAAGCATCACGATCGATCGCGATCTGATGGGAGCCGCGGAGTTGCTCGAGCACGAGCAGGTGCAGGTCGTCGACATCGACAACGGCGCCCGGTTCGAGACCTACGTCATCTCCGGCGAGGCGGGCTCGGGCACCATCTGTCTGAACGGAGCCGCTGCACGGCTCGTCCAGCGAGGCGACAAGGTGATCGTCATCTCCTACGGCATCTACGACGAAGCCGAGGCCGCGGAGCACCAGCCTGTGGTCGTCCTCGTCGACGACTCCAACGCCGTCGTGCCGCAGCTGAGAGGCGCTTGATCGGGTGCTGCTCACCGTCGACGTCGGCAACACGCAGACCCACCTCGGGGTGTTCCGCGGCACCGAGCTCGTCCACGAATGGCGCGCTGCGACCGATCCGCGGCGTACGGCCGACGAGCTCGCGTTGATGTTCGGGGAGTTCCTGTCGCTCGCCGATCTGTCGTTCTCTCGCCAGATCACCGGAGTGGCCGTCTGCTCGGTCGTGCCGCGAGCGACTCAGGAGCTGCGCGAGATGACGCTCCAATACTTCGGTTTCCCCGCGCTCGTGGTCGAGCCCGGCGTGCGCACCGGGGTCCCGGTACGGACCGACAATCCGCGTGAGGTCGGTGCCGACCGCATCGCGGACGTCGTCGCCGCACGCGAGCTGTATCCGGGCGGGGCCGTGGTCGTCGTCGATTTCGGGACGGCCATCAAGGTCGAGGCGGTCACTGCATCGGGCGAGTTCCTGGGCGGCGCGATCGCGCCCGGGATCGACACCGCAGCGACCGCTCTCTTCTCGACCACCGCACAGCTCCGACGAGTCGAGCTCACCGCGCCGCCCTCGGCGATAGGCAAGAGCACGGTGGGCGCGCTGCAATCCGGGATCATTTACGGCACCGCGGCCCTCGTAGATGGTTTGGTAGGCCGCGTGGTCGAAGAGCTTGGAGGCGATGCGCGCGTGATAGCGACCGGTGGTCTGGCGCCGGTCGTCCTCGAGCATTGCGAGAGCATCGAGACGTTCGAGCCGACGCTGACCTTGCAGGGCCTGCGTATCGTCTACGAGCGCAACACCGAGGGCCCTTAGTGAGCGATCAGTACCCGTATCGCTACGAGCGCACGACGACGTGCAGTGCGCTGCGCGAGCGATTCGACGCGCTGGAGCCGGGAGTCGATTCCGGCGAGACCGTGCGCGTCGCGGGACGGATCGTCACGATGCGATCCCACGGCAAGGTCGCGTTCGCCGACCTCAAGGACGGGTCGGGTCGCGTCCAGCTCTTCGCTCAGTTGGGCGTGCTCGGCGACGACCGAATGACGGGCTTCCTCGACCTGAGCGTCGGTGACGTCGTGGGGGCCGAGGGCGAGGTCGTGATGACGCGGCGCGGCGAGCTCTCCGTGCGCGTGACGGACTTCCTCGTGCTTGCGAAGTGCCGTCGTCCGATGCCCGAGAAGTGGCACGGAATGACCGACGTCGAAGCGCGCTATCGCCAGCGCTATCTCGACCTCATCTCCAACCAGGAGGCCGTCGACGCGATCGGAGCCCGGGCCGTCGCGAACAAGACGATCAGGCAGTTCCTCGACGAGCGGGGGTTCACCGAGGTCGAAACCCCCCTTCTGCAACCGATCGCTAGCGGAGCCGTGGCGCGTCCGTTCGTCACTCACCACAACGCGCTCGACATCGACCTCTATTTGCGCATCGCGCCCGAGCTCTACCTAAAGCGTCTGCTGATCGGCGGTCTCGAGAAGGTCTACGAGCTCAATCGGAGCTTTCGGAACGAAGGCGTCTCCACGAAGCACAATCCGGAGTTCACGATGCTGGAGGCGTACGAGGCCTACGTCGACTACGAGGACACGATGGCCCTCGTCGAGGATCTCGTGAAAGCGATAGCCGAATCGCTCGGACGCGCGAGCTTCACGATCGGCGAGCACGCGGTCGATCTCGGCGAGGCCTTTCCGCGCATCACGATGTTCGAGGGGATCGAGCGCGCTACGGGAGAGAGCCTGGCCGACGTGTGGGAAGCGGAGGACGAGAACGAGCTGAGGGCCGCCGCCGAGCGCTTGGGCCTGAAGCTCGATCCGTCGTGGCGCCCGGGAAAGGTGCTCGCGCAGATCTACGAGGACCGGGCCGAGCGAGCGCTCGTCGATCCGGTCTTCGTCGTCGGCTTTCCGAAGGACATCTCGCCACTTGCCAAGGACCATCGCTCGATCCGTGATTTCACCGAGCACGCCGATCTCGTCATCGGCGGCGTCGAGATCGCGCCTATCTATTCCGAGCTGAACGATCCCGACGAGCAGCGACGTCGCTTCGAGCAACAAGCTGCTGCCCGCGTCGCAGGTGACGAGGAGGCGACCATCGCGGACGACGACTTCCTCGAGGCCCTCGCCTACGGGATGCCCCCGGCCGGCGGCTACGGCCTCGGCATCGACCGCCTCCTGATGCTGTTGTTGGGCCTCCCGTCCATTCGCGAGATCATCACGTTCCCGACGCTGAAGCCCGAGGCCTAGCTCTCTCCTGCCCTCGCGCCCGTTCTTTGGTTGCTCATGGACGCTATATGTCCATTCACAACCAACGAAGGGTCGGTGGGAGGATTCCATGCCGATGAAGTCACGCGCTCTTGTCGCCGCGGTCTTGGTCTTGCTCTTGATGGGAGCGTGCACGGAGGAAGACGGAACGCGGTCCGAGCTGCGGCCTCGGGCGCCGCGGGCGTCGCCCACCGGCGAGACAACCTCGGTCATCGGGTTCGTGGGAACGATGTCGGGGCGCGACTCGTGGCGCGGCACCGACGCGTTCGAGGGCGCGCACTTCGGCGTGCAGGCACTGAACCGAAACGTCGATCCGGACCGGCCGCAGTTCGAGCTCGTCACGCTCGACGACCGCGGCGATGGGGCCCGTGCCGCGGCCCTCGTGGCCGAGCTTGCCGCCAACCCCCGCACCGTTGGTGTGATCTACGCCGGTCCCACGCGCGGTCTCCCCCCGGCCCAGACCGCGCTTGCGGACGCAGGCATTCCCGCGCTCCTTTGTTATGGCGATCTCTACAGCGCGCGACTGCTCCGCTCGCACCTCTTTCAGCTCTCGCCCCCATACCTGTGGCAGGCAAGAGCCATCGCCTCTTACGTCAAGCGCGACCGGCGCTACACGAAAATCGGTGCGCTGCTGACGCGCAAGCTCGACGGACGAACGGCGAGATTCTCGCTGCAGTCCGCCCTCGTGGAGGCGGGGGCCCACAAGGCCGTCGCCCGGTTCAACCCGCGCGGCGAATCGGGCATCCGGCTCGAGCTGGATCGGCTTCGAGCCAAGCATGTGCAAGCCGTCGTCGTGCAGGGGGCACCCCAGAGATTCGACGCGATCGTCGGCGTGCTCGACCAGATGAAGCACGGTTACCGAACGACGGCCACTGCTCGGAAAGGCGGCCGCGGCAAGAGCCCGTGGCGTCCGCAGGTAATCGGGCTCGACGAGGCGATCCATTCGACGAGGGTGACGCTGCCGGCGGGCACCGTCGCGGCCGACTCGTATGCGCGCGGGGCCCACTACCTGCCGGTCCCGAGCCTTCAGCGGTTTCGGTCTGGGTTCGTCGACTGGTGGGGTGAGAAACCGCTCGGCTGGGAGGTGCGCGCGTACCAGGCCGTCCAGATGATCGGGTGGGCCAGCCTCCGCACCGACCAGGGCGGCGAC
>DATBND010000365.1:0-5531 GCA_036554505.1 Actinomycetota bacterium
GAGGCGGAGGCAACCGCCGGCGTGTTCAAGGCGCTCGCCGACCCCCACCGCGTGCGCATCGTCAACCTCCTCGCCAACCACCGCGACGCCGTGTGCGTGTGCGACATCACCGCCGAGATCGGCCTGTCGCAACCGACCACGAGCCACCACCTGAAGAAGCTCACCGACGCCGGGCTGCTCGAGCGCGAGCAGCGCGGCGTCTGGGCCTACTACTCATTGGACCGGAATGCCCTTCGCCGTCTGGCGACGGTCACGAGCGTCAAGGAGGCGCGCAGATGAGCGACATCCGAGAGGAAGTACGGGCACGTTATGCACAGGCCGCTTCGACTGCAGCGGATCACAGGGAGGCGAGTTGCTGCGACAGCTCATGCTGCGGCGGATCGAACGAGGCGGAGATCTTCGGCCGCGCGCTCTACGACGCCACCGAGCGCGACGTCCTTCCCGAGACGGCGGTCCTCGCGAGCCTCGGTTGCGGCAATCCGACGGCCGTCGCCGACCTCCGTCCGGGTGAGACCGTCCTCGACCTCGGCTCCGGCGGGGGCATCGACGTCATCCTCTCGGCGCGGCGCGTCGGGCCGACCGGAAAGGCGTACGGCCTCGACATGACCGACGAGATGCTCGAGCTCGCGCTGAAGAACAAGGCCGAGGCGGGCGTCGACAACGTCGAGTTCCTGAAGGGCTACATCGAGTCGATCCCCCTTCCCGCCGCGACGATCGACGTCGTGATCTCGAACTGCGTGATCAACCTCTCCGCCGACAAGCAAGCCGTGTTGCGAGAGATCCATCGCGTGCTCAGGCCCGGCGGTCGCGTCGGAGTGAGCGACGTGGTGGCCGACGACGCGCTCACTCCCGAGCAGCGGGCCGAGCGCGGCAGCTACGTCGGCTGCATCGCTGGTGCGCTCTCCTTCGACGAGTTCCGGCGTGGCCTGCAGGAGGCCGGTTTCGAGGACTTCTCGGTGACCCCCACCCACGAGGTTGCCGACGGGATGCACGCGGCTATCGTGAAGGCAGTCAAACCCGGGAGGTAGACGATCCACCGCGTATCCAAGATCTCGTCGCAGAGGACGAAGCTCGGAGCCCAGTCCGGAGAGGGCGACCGCCGGCCCCCCGACGTGTTGTTCGTGTGCGTCCACAACGCGGGTCGGTCGAGGATGGCTGAGGCGTTCTTCAACGACCTTGCGCGCGGCCGCTTCCGAGCGGAGTCCGCCGGCACGCAGCCCGCCGAGCGCGTTCATCCCGAGGTGATCGACGCGATGACGGAGATCGGGATCGAGCTCGACGACGGGGCCGGGCGGATGCTCACCGAGGGCCTCGCTGAGGACGCGGGCAAGATCGTGACCATGGGCTGCTCGATTCAGGACGCGTGTCCCGCCCTGACGCTGGAGGTCGAGGACTGGGGCCTCGACGACCCGAAGGGCCAGACCGCGGAGAAGGTCGCCGACATCAGGGACGAGATCGAGCTACGCGTCAGGAACCTGATCGGCCGGCTCGACCGAGGCGACGGCTAGGCGTTCCCCGGACTCGCTGGCCTGCAGGTAGGCGGTTACCCCGGTGGCGCGCCGCCCGAGGGCCCGCCGCCTCCACCACTCCCGCGCCGCCGTCGTCTGCGGCGCGAGCGCTTGCGTGGGGCCGCTCCTCGTGCTTGCTCGCGCGGCGCCTCGCCGGGCGAGCCGGACGACTTCATTGCGGGAGCCTTCTCCCGGCGTGGTCCGCCGTTGGTGGGCGCGCCCGGGGGGGCCGGTGTGGCCGCGTCGTCGGCCACGGGGCGCTCGCCTCGTTCCTTGTCGTCCGCCACCTTGAGCGTGATGCGGTACTCCTGCGGGTACTGCGGGACCCCGTACTCGGACTGAAGATCGCCGATCAACGTCTCCAGGGTCTGACCGTCGGGCGGAGCGGTGAGAGTCGCCGGGCGCTCACGCGGAAGCGCGCGCACCAGGTCCTCGGACGACTTGGGCGACCCGATGCCGTCCTGACCGGAACGAGAGCGGCCCCTGCGCCGGCGTCGCGGCCGTCCGACCGAGGACGCCTCCTCGCGCGCGACGGGCTGCCCCTGCGGGGTCTCCCTCTCGGCGCGCCTCTGCGGGTCCGAGCCCGCGCCGCCGCCGCTTCCCCGCCTCCGCCGCCGGCGCCGTCTGGAACGTTCGCTCATGCTCCTCGAGTCCTCACGTGACCTCGGCCGCGCGCTCCATCCCTCCGGCGGGGCCGTCCCATGTCTCTTCGTAGCGCATCGCCGGAGCGTCGGACCACAGTCGCTCGAGGTCGTAGTACTCGCGCTCCTCCTGCAGGAACACATGCACGACGAAGTCGACGTAGTCGAGCAAGACCCAGCGGCCCTCGCGCTCGCCCTCTCGCCGAAACGGCTTGAGGCCGTGATCACCGGCGAGCCGGCGTTCGACCTCCTCGGCGATCGTGCGGACCTGGCGGTCGTTGGATCCGCTCGCGATGATGAAGTAGTCCGTGATCACGAGCTGTTGCGAGACGTCCAGGATCGCGATCCGCTCGGCCTTCTTGTCCGCCGCAGCGGCGGCCGCCCCGAGCACCCAGTCACGGGCGTGGGTCATACGTTCCGGCGTCAGCGTGTCCGAAGGAAATCCTTTCCAACCACGATCGTCAGGTCCACGATACCTTGCGCCTGCGCCGACACCTGCACCTTCCCGACTCCCAAGAGGTCCTTCGCCCGCTCCGCCAGCGCCGTCCCCTCGGGGCCGGGGTCGTAGGTCACGAGCAGCGTGTTCTTGTAGTTGAGCCGGGGCGCGTTGCCGGTGAGCACCACGCGGAAGCCCTCCCCCACCAGCTTCTCGGCGACCTCCCGCCCGATGCCAGGCTCGCCGTTGCCGTTCAGGATCTGGACCCTGGCCTCCTGCGCGACTGTCGACTCCACGCCGAGCGTGTCCTGCATGAAGGCGGCGATCTCGTCGCTGTCGGACTGGAACAGCTCGCTTCCCCCGACGCTCACCGCCTCGACGGGAAGGCTGGTCAGCGTGCGGTCGGGGGAGTCGAGCTCCGCGAGCTCCCGGAGCACGGCGGCGACGTCCTCGGGCGCCGCGTCCGACTCCCCGAGCGCGCCCCCGGCCGACTCCAGCGCAGCGGCGAGCTCGTCCGGCTCGTCGGCGAACTGCTCGAACAGAGCCGCCCAGAACGCGGCGTGGCGCGCGCCCAGGTCGACGTCGTCCGCGTCCAGGCCGACCGTATAGAGGAGCTGAACCAGGAACGACGACGGGAGGCGCTGCAGGCCCTCGTCGAAGATGAGCTTCGCCTTGTTCGGCCCGGCCGAGACGCGCACCTGGTCGGGGACGTCGATCGACAACGGGCCCGTCGAATTGAAGAGGACGCGCGCATCGGTGTTCGACAGCTCGACGTAGTGGTCGATCGGGACCCCGAGAAGGGTCTCGCTGCTCAGCAAGAGCAAGGGCACGCCGCCGGACGACAACGACTCCCCCACCGCCTGGAGGCCGCGGCCCGGCACCTCCACGGCGGAGTGTGCGGGGATGTAGACGATGGCCCCGCGGTCCTCGTCGCGGTCGACGTACAGGAGGTTCATCCAGATCGCGTCGGGCCGCGACGACGACTCCTTCGTGCCGAACAGCAAGATCGTGGTCGCGTCGTCCGCGGCGATCCCGGTCGCGTTCGGGTTGGGGCCGCCCGCAGAGCCGTCCTCTCCCGCGAACAGATCGAAGAGCATAACCGCGCCGGCGACCGCGAGCGCGACGAGGATCGCCGCAAGCCCGCCAAGCGCGCGCCGGCGCCGGCGTCGTCTCTTCTCGTGGAGCGCGGCGCGGCGGGGGCCGAGGCGCTCGGAGTCCGGGCCCGGCCGGATGACGTCGCGCACTGGAGCCGCGGCGCGCGGCCGCTCGTCCTCCTCCGGCTCGGCGCGCGCAGCGGCCGGGCGAAGATCTTCGTCCGTGCGCTCGATCGCGTCGGCCTCAGCCGCGTCTTCATCGGGGCCGGGCGCGGGATCGTCGTGCTCGGCCGGCTCGTCGTCGCCCTCGCCGTCGTTCGAGGGCCGATCCTCAGCCTGCTCCGCGTCCGCATCCTCGCCCTCGTCGCGTCGGTCGCGCGGGTCGATCCAGATCCCCTCTTCGAGGTCGCCGAGGTCGTCGCCGGTCCGGTCGCGGCGGCGGCGCCACCGGCGCCGGTCGCTAGGCACTCGCAGCCTCCACGTAGAGCCCGTGGTCGCGTATGTATGACACGACCTCTGGCGGTACGAGGAAGTCGATCGGACGACCCGACGCGACGCGCCGGCGCACGTCGGTCCCCGACACCGCGAGCAACGGGATGTCCAGCACGTGGATGTTCGGCCACGTGTCCTCACGCGCTATCGAGCCGACGTCCGATCCGGGTCGGGTCACCGCGACGAGCTCCGCGACGCCCGCGAGCTTGTGCACCTCGTGCCACGTCGACAACCCGGCGAGCGTGTCGCCCCCGGTGATGAAGAAGAGCTTCGTCTCCTCGCCCCAGAAGTCGCGCATCGTGGAGAGCGTGTCGACCGTGTACGTCGGGCCTCGGCGATCGAGCTCGACGCGCGAAGTGGAGAAACGCGCATGTCCCATCACGCCGAGCGTCGTCATCAGAAAGCGATCCTCGCCGTCCGAGTACACGCTCTTTTGCCACGGGCGCCCGGCGGGGACGAACACCACCTGGTCGAGCTCGAGCTGGTGGAGCGCCTCGGAGGCCGCGACGAGATGACCGAGATGGATCGGGTCGAACGTGCCTCCGAGCACGCCGATCCGACGGGGCCCCGCGGTCGAGCTCACACGGTCTAGCTAACCCGAAATGTCGGCGTAAGTGCCGGAACCGAGCGCTTGGAAGGGGTCAGCTGCGGACCTGGCCGTCGCCCCACACGACGTACTTGGTAGTCGTCAGCTCTCGGAGGCCCATCGGGCCGCGCGCGTGCAGCTTCTGGGTCGATATGCCGATCTCGCCGCCGTAGCCGAACTCTCCCCCGTCGGAGAAGCGTGTCGACGCGTTCACGAATATCGAGCCGGAGTCGACCTCCGCCGCGAAGCGACGGGCCGCGCCGATGTCCTGGCTCACGATCGCCTCGGCGTTAGAGGTGCCCCATCGATTGACGTGGGCGATCGCCTCGTCCAGAGAGGGCACCACTCGCACCGCCATCGTCAGGTCGAGGTATTCCGTCGCCCAGTCCTCGTCCGACGCCGCGCTCGCCTTCGGCCACAGCTGACGGACGTGGTCGTCGCCGCGGATCTCGACGCCCCGGTCGGCCAGCTCGTCGAGCGTCGCCGGAAGCCACTTGCCGGCGATCTCCTCGTGCACGAGCAGCGTCTCGGCCGCGTTGCACACGCTCGGCCGTTGCGTCTTTGCATTGACGACGATGTCCGTCGCCATCTGCATGTCGGCGGCGCGATCCACGTACACGTGGCAGTTGCCGTCGCCGTCGATGATGTACGGGACGGTCGCGTTGTCCTCGATGCTCTTGATCAACGCTTGGCCCCCGCGCGGAACGAGCAAGTCGACGAGCCCCTTGGCCTGCATCAGCTCGGTCGCCGATTCCCTCGACGCGTCGGGAACGA
>DATBND010000375.1:0-2241 GCA_036554505.1 Actinomycetota bacterium
CAGATCGGGTCCGGAACCGGTGAGGACTTCGAGAAGTCCAAGGACCTTGGTACGGCGACCAACATCGCCGGCACGGACACCTATCAGCTTGCGTGGCCGGTCGACGTGGCGGACGACGATTACACGCTGCGCGCGCAGATCGCCGGGACGTCGGTTGTCGCGGATCAAGAGGTGACGGTCAACGCGGTCTCCTCGATGCAGCCCGGAGACGTGCCCGCCGAGACCATAGAGCTAACCCGTCCGTTGCTCGCTCAGCAGACGGCATTCGAGCGCCAGACCACGCCGGTCGAGGGGATCGCCAGCGCCGGCACGGAGGGCGTCGACATCTTCTACACGAAGGCGGCCGCCAACCAGACGCTGGCCGAGGCCAACTGGATCAATTGCGGTTTCCTCCAGCTGAGTGGTGAGGGCTCCACCCCGCAACCCTTCAAGGCCACGTGCCGGTTGACCGGGGCCGACCAGGCCGTGCAGGTGACGGGCATCGCCGCGGCTCCGTTCGACTGCATGGAGCCGTTGCCGGGCGCAGGCTGCGACGCGTCGGCCGATGCGGTCCCCGAGTTGGGCCGGAACCCCGGAGGGCTCGAGTCCGGGGACGCACACCGCATCTTCGGATACGAGGCCCGGCCCGTCATATCCCTGACGCCGCCCGAGAACGAGAGCTCGTTCGACGACTGCACGAAGCTCGTCCTTCAGGTGACGGATCAGACCGGGCAGGTCCTCACCGGCCAAAACGTCGACGCGCACCTCACCGGCCCGTCGGACTCGGCGCACTTCTGTAACCCGGACGACGGGTCCGCGACGCCGCGGCGAGCCCCCGACCAAGGTGGCCACAGTGCGGTTGCCGGCCACGACGACCAGGGGGCGCACGTCGCCGATCAAGCCGACACGCAACACACCGAGGGCGAGACGACGGCCCAGGGACGTTTCGTGTTCGGGCTCAGAGGCAACGAGGGCGGCGACTCGCAGATCCTCGTGTGGGTCGACCAGACCGACAACGACGTCCAGGACACGGGCGAGCCGAGCGATTCGTCGGTGATGCACTGGATCGAGCGCCGCACGGATGCGTGCACCGAGATCGGGACGCCGGGCGCGGACGTGCTGACGGGGACCACCGACGCCGACAAGCTGTGTGGCAAGGGTGGTAACGACAGGCTGCTCGGAAAGGGCGGTAACGACATCCTGCTCGGCGGCAAGGGCAACGACCGGATCGGCGGTGGCTCCGGCGACGACAACATCAACGCGAGTCGAGGCAAGGACAGGCTCTCGGGGGCCAAGGGCAACGATCGCCTGAAGGGTGCCGCGGGACGGGATCGCCTCAACGGCGGCGCCGGAACGGACAGCTGCCAGGGCGGCCCCGGCCGCGACCGCGTCAGGAAATGTGAGGGCGGCGGGGCGGCGAGCGCGCGTCTCGTGCGTGGCGGAGTGGCGTGAGGGGTAGGAGAAGGCGCGCGTTTGTCGGTGCCACCTTGTCCGCGGTGGCGCTTGTCGCCGCGCTCTTGCCGGCACCTGCGGCACAAGCGCAAGTAGCCATCGAGTTCCTCAATCCCTCGGATTACACGACGGCCCTGCAGCTGTCCGACGTGGGCGACAACGACGCTGCCGTTCACCTCGTGGCATGGGTCAAGTCGGTCCCGTCGAACCCGCTCGTGGAGTTCGAGCTGCAGTCGACGGGCCAGAACCCGCAGACGATCAACGCCAACAGGGTCGGCAGCACCGACACCTGGGAGGCGTTCTTCCCGATCCCGGACGGCAACACCGACGGGCCTTACGTGCTGCGCGCGCGCCTCTATTCGGCCGGTACCGAGGTAGCGAACGACGAGAAGGCGGTCACGATCAATCAGTCGAACGTCCCGCCTCCGCCGGCCGCCCAGACCGTCGAGATCACGCACCCCGCGAACGGCAGCCCGTTCGGGTTCTTCACGCCAAAGGGGAAGGAGACCAACGGGGTGATCGCCGTAAAGGCGAGCGAGGGCACAGAGCAAGTGCGCGCGTTCTACACCCAGTCTGATCCGGGAACCGATCCGGATTGGCGTGTGTGCGGCTTTGCCTCTGTGAACACGACAGGGGTGGCGCGCATCCGTTGCACGCTTGCGAGCGGACATGCGCCCTCGAGCATCAGCGCCGTTGCGGCCGTGGCCAATCGCACTCCCCCCGCCCAAGGGACCGAACCCAACCAGGGCCTCGACGACTCGGGTGACGCTCATCGCATCACTCCTTACGTCCAAGCCCCGAGCCGGTTCG
>DATBND010000386.1:0-3223 GCA_036554505.1 Actinomycetota bacterium
GTGCTTGCCCGCTTTCAGTGCTTGGATCGTGAGGCCCGCGTGGAGGTCGTGCGGCGTCGCCACCACGACGATCCCGACGTCGGGATCGTTGATGACCGCGTCCGTCCCCGACTCGGCGCGCCGGAAGCCCGCGCTCGATGCCATGCGCGACGCCGACAGGCCCGACGCGGACGCCACCGCGACGAGATCCTCGAAGCCGGCTTCCTTGAACGCCGGGACGAGCACGGACGACGCGAACCCACCGGCGCCGAGGAGGCCGATGCCCCCGACTTGGCCCGACGGACGCGGCCGCGCAATCTCGCGCGCCCGCGGCTGGGCCGGCGCGACCGGATAGGTGAGCTCGATCCCGATGAACGGCTCGGAGCGCTCCTTCACGAGCTCGTACGCGCGCGGCGCGTCCTCGATAGGGAACTTGTGCGTGATCAGGTCGCCGACCGCGATGCGCCCGGCGGCGAGGAGGTCCAGCACGGCCTCCATGTTGCGACCCTCGGTCCACCGCACGAACCCTGCGGGATAGTCCACCCCCCAGTCCTCGTACGTGCGCTCGTACCGACCCGGTCCGTAGGAGCGCGCGAAACGGATGTCGAGCTCTTTCTCGTAGAACGGCGTGCGCGCGATGTCGAGGCCCACGTCACCGACGACGACGACCGTCGCCCGATCGCGGCACAGCGCGGGAGTGCGCATGATCGCGTCCGAGGATTTGCCGCCCGCCGTTATCAACACGGTGTCTGCGCCGCGGCCCCTGCTCCACTCGAGCACGGCTTCGGTTGTGTCGGAGCCCTTTTCCATGAGAGCGGTTGCGCCCGACGCGGCCGCGGTCTCGACCGGGAACGCGCCGATGTCGATGCCCGCGACGTCGCACCCAGCGGCCTGCGCAAGGCGGACGGTGAGCTGGCCGACGAGGCCGAGGCCGATCACCACGACCTTGGAGCCGAGCGCGACATCGGCGAGCCGAAACCCGTGCAGCGCGATCGATGCGATCGTCGCCATGGCCGCGTCCTCCGGCGCGACGTTTTCAGGCAGAGGCGTGCACAGCAGGCCGGGGACCGACTGGAGCTCGGCGTGGTTGGCGCGACCCGCCCCCGCGGTCGCGACGAGCTGCCCGGGCACGATCCCGGCCACCGCATCCCCGACCTCGAGGACGGTGCCCGACGCGGAGTAGCCCAGTGGGAGGTCCTCCGCCATTCGGCCGCGCACGGCCTTGACCGTTTGGGCGAGGCCCTCCGTCTTTGCCTTCTTGACGACCTGGCGGACGAGGTCGGGCCGCGCTCTCGCCTTCGCGATCAGCCCGGACTGGGCGAGCTGCGTGACGGCGCGCTCGGTGCCCGGTGAGATGACGCTGTACGCGGTCTGCACGAGCACCTCGGTCGGCCCGATCGAGGGCGCCGGCACGTCCTCGACGCGAATGGGACCGCCTGAGATCGCTTGGACGACCTGTTTCAACTGACCTCTTTTCTCGCATGCTCGAGAGCGGGGCCGATGCCTGACGCGTCGTCGCGTCCCCCCGCCTTATCCGTCGGTCGCGGGTGATCCGGCGTTGAGCCGGCCGCGAGCAGCACCTCGGCGATGCGCTCCGATGCCCGACCATCCCACAGCTCCGGGCGCCGCGGCGCGACGCGCCCCGACAGCGCCGCTTCGAGAGCAGTCCTGATCCGATCCGGATCCCGCCCAACCACCTGGTTGGTTCCTTCGGTCACCGTGATCGGACGTTCGGTGTTCTCTCGCAGTGTCAGACACGGGATACCCAGCACGGTCGTCTCCTCCTGCACTCCGCCCGAGTCGGTCAACACAACGCGCGCGCTCGCCTCGAGGGCGACGAAGTCGAGGTAGCCGACGGGCTCCATCAGCCTCATGCCGGGAGGTACGGTCATGCCCTCGAGGTGCTTGCGGGTGCGCGGGTGCGCGGGCAGGACGAAGGGAAGCTCGCGCGCGGCCGGCTCGATCGAGTCGAGGATGCCGCCGAGGGTGGCGGGATCGTCGACGTTCGCGGGCCGGTGCAGCGTCACGAGCGCGTACCGGCCTGGTTCGAGACCGAGCTCCTCGACTATCGGCCGCGCTCGCGCCCGGTCCAGGTTCGACAACAGCGTGTCGACCATCACGTTTCCGACGAGATGTATCTGGTCGTCCCTGTAGCCTTCCGCGCGGAGGTTGTCCACCGCGTCGGGCGACGGCGCGAGGAGGTAGTCGCTCACGCGGTCGGTCACCACGCGATTGATCTCCTCCGGCATCGCCCAGTCGCGGCTGCGCAGTCCGGCCTCGACGTGCGCGACGAGACATCCTGCCTTCGCGGCGACGATCGCGCACGCCAGCGTCGAGTTGACGTCGCCGACGACCACGACCATGTCGGCGTCGAGCTCGGAGAGGACCGGCTCGAACGTCTCCATCACGCGCGCGGTCTGGCGAGCGTGCGTGCCGGAGCCCACACCGAGCGAGAAGTCCGGGGGTCGGATGCCCAGCTCGTCGAAGAACACGTCACTGAGATTGGCGTCGTAATGCTGCCCGGAGTGGACGAGATGGACAATCGCGCCGGCGCGCTCGAGAGCGTCCATCACCGGCTTGATCTTCATGAAGTTGGGGCGCGCGCCCGCAACGGCTACGAAATTCACGAGCACAAGTTACAGGCTGCGTCCACCCCGCGAGCTATGGTCGAGTGATGAGGCCGCAAGCGAGCTCGCGCACCGAACGTCCTGCGATGCCGGCGCGCGTGCGAAAGCGGCTTCGCTACTGGCGGCGCATCTTCAGCGCGTACTTCGGCTCGAAGACGAGCCAGCTCACGTTCTGGCACGAGACCCCCGCCGTCAACTACGCCGCTCCCATCGACGAGATCGGCGAGTACTACATGACGTTCCACGACAAGGCGCACTACGGGGGTCCGTTCGACGACGACGGCATCCCGATGCTCGACTACCGCGGTGAGCTCGGGCGCCAGTACAACCCGATCGCCATAGCGCAGTACGGGCTGGCCGCGTACAACCAGTTCGCACAAGGTGCGGGCGACGAGTGGCTCGACAAGACGGTCACGGTGGCCGACTGGCTCGCGGGCAACCTCACCCCGAATCCGTCGGGTGTACCGGTGTGGAACCATCACTTCGACTGGGAGTACCGCGACACGCTGCGGGCGCCGTGGTATTCGGGCCTCGCGCAGGGCCAGGGCATCTCGTTGCTCGTGCGCGCGCACGCGGCCACCGGGCGGGATGCGTACGCCCAGGCGGCCGAGCGCGCG
>DATBND010000436.1:0-5380 GCA_036554505.1 Actinomycetota bacterium
AGCCACGGCGCGCCGAGGTCGTCCTCGATGACGCGTTCGAGGCCGGCGCCGACCACGGCTCCGGGGATCGTCCCGAGAAGGATGAACCAGGCCATGCGCTCCTCCGGCTCGCGCAGCGATCGCCGCGCGATGGACCGGAAGAACCCGGCCACGTACCTGGAGACGTCCCGCCAGAAATACGCGAGGGCCCCGAAGAGCGTGCCCATGTGCAGGGCGACGTCGAAGGTCTTGTTCAGGGCGACGTTGTCGAGGATCTCCCAGTTGAACAGCCACGGCACGAGGATGAGGTGCCCCGAGCTGGAGACGGGCGCGTACTCGGTGAGGCCCTGGACGATGCCCAGGATCACCGCCTGGTAGATGGGCACGGGGCGGGACGATACCCCAGCACGCGATGCCGCCCGGGCTCGTCTCGTCGTCACCCCGTGAGTGCAGGAAAACCCTTCCGCGGAGCGAACCTAGAGATTTGCCTGTATGGCGTCGTGCTGGCCGCGGCGTGCCCAGAGAAGTGCCGGCCCCAGCCACCACGTCTGTCGAAGCACTCGGTTCAGGAGGTCAGTCATGAAGTTGTTCAGAGCCACCACGATCCTCACCGGCGTGCTCGTGCTCTTCGGCTCGAGCGCCTTCGCGCAGGGAGACTTCTCCCCGACGATCGAATTCGGTCTCTCGGACACGCGCGTCAAGGCGAACCCGCAGATGACCGTGAAGGTCGTCCAGGAGGCGGGCGAGGAAGAGCTGCAGCACGTGACGCTCACGATTCCCAAGGGCTTCACACTGCCCGGCGACGAGGCGATCGCCAACGACGATCAGCTCGGCGCTGGGACCATCAACATCAACGTGGGCCCGGGCTGCCGCGGGGACGTACCCCCCGAGGGCGACCCGGCCAAGGCGCCCGTCGACCTTCCCGCGACGCTCAACGAGAAGGACCGCACCGAGGAGCAGATCCAATCGGGGATCTGGGCGGTCTGGAACCTCGACATCTCGGGCGTCACCAACATCGACCTCGCCATCACCGGTTCGGTCAAGACGGGCTGGAAGCTCGACGGCGACATCCCACCGAACGACAACACGTGCCCGCCGTTCAGCTTCGACCTCAACATTAACTCGCAGTCCACGGCCGGCGTCCCGATCCTCGTGAACCCCAAGAAGCCCGGCAAGAAGGTCTTCACCGCGACGTTCACGAGCCTCGACTCGCCCACGTCGATCACGCTCAAGCAGCCGATCAAGATCACGAAGTAAGGCGTCCCGATCTAAAGAGCCCCCGGCAAGAGCCGGGGGCTTTTTGAATTTATTCCGGGTTGCTAGGCGGACTTCTCGGTGGAGGACGACGTCTTCGTGTCGGACTTGGACGACGAGTCGCTCTTCGCCGGCTCCGTCGCCTTCTTGTCCGCGCCGCCCTCGCTCGAGGGCTTCGAGTCGCCGGACGCGCTCGACTTCTTCGACTTCTGGTCGGTCGAATAGAACCCGGAGCCCTTGAAGACGATGCCGACGGGCGAGTACAGCTTGCGGAGCTTGCCCCCGCAATGCGGGCACGTCTCCAGCGGCGGGTCGTCGAAGCCCTGCTTGGCCTCGGTCCGCTCGCCGCACGACGTGCACGCGTACTCGTAGATGGGCATGGCAGGCATCTTCTCACCTGGACCGGGGGGTCGCGCTCCGGCTCCGATCGACTACGTAACGTAAGATGGGGAGCTGATGTCTCTGCAGCGGCGGCTGACGCTCTATTTCGTGATCATCGTGTTCATCCCGCTCGCGCTCGCGGGCTTCGTGGTGCAGCGCGTCGTCGTGAGCGAGATAGGCCGGCGCGCGGTCTCCTCGCTCGAGCCCGCTCTCCACGGCGCCGTGAGCCTCTACAACCAGCGGGTCCAGACCCTGGAGACGCCGGTGGGCTTCGCGGTCCGTCGCCCGCAGTTCACGAAGCTGTTGGACGACGGGCGTCGCGCCCCCATCGACGCTTTTCTGGCTCAGCAGGTCGGGTCCATCGAGGGCCTCGATTTCCTCGCCGCGATCGACAGGGACGGTCGCATCGTGGGGGCCGCGGAGGGGCCGGCCGGTTTCGTCTCGGGCGTCGAGACCCCCACCCCTCAGGCGATCGTCGACGCGGGATGCTGCGCCGGTCCCGGCTACAACACGACGCCGCGCGTCCCCGTGGTCCTTCCCGGGGGAGAGCGATTCGGCTGGGTCGTCGGTGGCTTCTGGTTGGACTCGTCGCTGTTGCAGTCGCCCCAGGAGGGCGTCGACCTCTCGATCGTCTCCGGCGGTCGCGTCATCGCGTCGACCATGGACCTGAGCGGGCCGGCCGAGCTCGAACCCTCGTTTGCCGGCACCTTCGACGTCGACCTCGGGGGCGCGGGCAAGGCCGAGGCCGAGAACCTCACCGGGGGCATGGCGCTCGTCGCGTCGACCTCGTCCGAGCCGATCGCGGCGGTGTCGCAGCGCGTGATCCTGCTGATGTTGGGTCTGCTCGCGGTCGCGCTCGTCGGCACCGTGCTGCTCGCGCACGCGCTCGCGCGCTACATCACGCGTCCGATCGACGATCTCCTCGTCGGCGCGCGGGCGATCTCCGAAGGCCGTTTCGACCACCGCATCGAGGTGCAGTCCAAGGACGAGGTGGGTCAGCTCGCCGGCGCGTTCAACGACATGACCGACAGGCTGAGGACGACGATCACCCAGCTGTACACGTCACGCGACCAGTTCCGCCGCGCGGTGCACCGGGTGGGAGAGACGCTTCGGTCGACGCACGACATGAATCAGATGCTCGACTCGATCCTTCAGACGGCTGCCGACGCGGTTCAGGCCGACGCCGCGAGCTTGTGGCGGTTTACACCGACGCGTGACGAGCTGTACCCGGCGATGTCCACGGGCGTGCAGATCGATCCCCTCGCGCGCATACGACTCGGTGAGGGGGTCGTCGGGTACGTCGCGGAGCGCGCCGGCGCCGTCTTCCTCCCGTCCGAGGGGGGGCCGCGCCTCGCGCGCGACGAGCCCTCGTTCCCGGTTTCGGTCGCGATCCCCATCTACAGCCAGGACCGGATCATGGGCGTCCTCGCCGTCCATCGCCGCGACGAGAACCACCCGTTCTCCAAGGAGGACCTCGACGTCGTCGTGTTCCTCGGCGAGCAGGGCGGTGTCGCTATCGAGAACGTGTTGCTGCACGAGGAGACGACACGCCTCTCGTTGACCGACGGCCTTACGGGCGTATGGAACCGGCGCTACTTCCAGATGCAGTTCCGTCAGGTGCTTGCCACGGCGACGCGCTTCACTCGTCCGTTCAGCTTGTTGATGCTGGACCTCGATCACTTCAAGGACGTCAACGACACCTACGGTCACCAGCGCGGCGACGAAGTGCTGGTCGAGTTCTCGCAGCGAGTCAGCGAGGCCCTGCGTGAGGTCGACACCTTCGCCCGCTACGGGGGCGAAGAGTTCATCTGCCTGCTGTCGGAGACGGACATGGACGGCGCGAAGACGACGGCGGAGAAGATCGTGCGCGCCATCCGCTCCACCCCGTTCGGGGAGCGCAGCGGGGGCGCGCTCCGGCTGACCGTCTCGATCGGGATCGCGTCGTATCCCGAGCACGGCGACTCGTTCGGCGAGCTCGTCGACGCCGCCGACCGCGCGTTGTATCGGGCCAAGCAGGAGGGCCGCGACCGCGTGCGCACGGCCGCGCTACCGCCCGAGCCGCCCGCTCCGGGCCTTCGCATCGCCAAGTAGGACGAGGCTCAGATCAGGCGCCAGCGCTTGGCGAGCCGGTACTGGACGTACACGACCAGCGCCGTCAACACGAACATCGTGACCGTGATCGCGGACGCGTAGCCCAGGCGGAAGTACCTGAACGCCGTCCGATAGACGTAGAGCGGGAGATAGGTCGTCGCGTAGCGCGGCCCTCCGTCGGTGATGAGCAGAGCCGGGACCAGCGTCACCTGGAACGACAGGATGAAGTCGCGCAACGCAAGAAGCGCGAGCACCGGCGCCATGATCGGCAACGTCACCTTGCGGAGCGTGAACCACGGCGACGCCCCGGCGATCGCCGCAGCCTCGTAGAGGCTGCGCGAGATGTGTGCGCGCGCCGCGAGGGCGATGATGAACCCCTCGCCGATCTGGAACGCGCTGAGCAACG
This sequence comes from Actinomycetota bacterium, assembly GCA_036554505.1. Classification (GTDB taxonomy): domain Bacteria; phylum Actinomycetota; class CADDZG01; order CADDZG01; family WHSQ01; genus DATBND01. The sequence goes on from DATBND010000436.1 coordinate 4,112, forward strand.
CCATCCCTATGCGCGCCGACCACGGGTCCGTGAACCATTCCGGCGAGGTGATTCCCGCGGCGTTGAGCGCGGTCGCGACCGGCCCGTACAGCGGGTTCAGGAACCAGAACCACAGCAGCGCGTAGGCCGCGTCCGGGATGACGCTGGGCAGGTAGACGATGCCCCTGGCGACTCCGGCGCCTCTCGCCCGGCGCGCGAGCAACAACGCAAGCCCCACCGCCGCGACCAGCCGCAGCGGAGTCGACAGCAAGACGTGGATCAGCGAGTTTCCGAGCGACGACCAGAAACGGTCGTCACTCGCGAGGCGCGTGAAGTTGTCGATGCCGACGAAGCGGGGATTCTGCACGCCCGTGTACTCGGTGAGGGCGAGGGCGAGCGCGCCGGCGCCGGGAATGGCGACCAGCGCGGTCAGCCCGACGAGGTAGGGCCACTCCAACCGCTTCATCGCACCGCCGGCCCGTCGACGTCCTCGAATTCGTGCACGTCTCCTTCGGCAAACGCGAGCCCGACGTCGGAGTCGACGCGCGGCTCGAGCGCGCGTGGCGTTCGGACCAGCAGTCGCTGATCTCCGACGTCGACGTGGGCGATCGTCTCGGGCCCCGTCGACTCGATCGCGCTGACCCGTCCGACGATGCGCGCTCGCTCCTCGTCGACCAGCCGAATGCGTTCGGGCCGAACCCCGCGCACGGTCCCGCGTCCCGCGGGGCCAAGGAGGTCTGCCGGGAACAGGTTCATCGGTGGCGCGCCGATGAACCGGGCGACGAACCCGGTGGCCGGCTTGTCGTAGACGTTGAGGGGCGTGTCGACCTGCTCGAGGAGCCCGTCCCTCAGCACGGCCACTCGATCGCCCATGGTGAGCGCCTCGACCTGGTCGTGCGTCACGTACAGCGTCGCCGCCCCGGCTCCCCGCTGCAGCGCCTTGATCTCGAGGCGCATGCGCGAGCGTGCCTCCGCATCGAGGTTGGACAGGGGCTCGTCCATCAGGAACGCCGCCGGCTCCCGCACCAGGGCCCTCGCGAGCGCGACGCGCTGACGCTCGCCTCCCGAGAGCTGTTCCGGCCGGTCGCGCAATCGGTCCTCGAGGCGGACCAGCCGCGCGGCCGTCTCCACCGCTCGGCGTAGCTCGGCACGGGGAACTTTGCGCGCGCGGAGGCCGAAGCCGATGTTTGCCGCGACGGTCATGTGTGGGAACAGCGCGAAGTCCTGGAAGACCATCGCGACGTTGCGGTCGGCGGGCGGCGCGCCGGTGACGTCGCGGCCCTCGATCTC
>DATBND010000025.1:0-2752 GCA_036554505.1 Actinomycetota bacterium
CGGACGGCGTGAGCTTCGTCTCGTTCTACGAGGCCAATCACGACAAGGTGCGCCGCGCCGCGGTCGCCTTCTGCGGGGATCGCGACGTCGCTGCGGACGCCGCCCAGGAGAGCTTTGCGCGCGCCTACGCGCGCTGGCGGCGTCTCTCACGGAAGCCGTGGGCGGCCGCATGGGTGATGACGACCGCGCTCAACGTGTGCAAGCGGAGCGCACGGAGCAAGCAGGCGACCGTGCCGCTCGGCCCCCACGAACACACCGGCCAACCGGTGCCGGAGGTCGAGCGCGTGGATGTCGCACGCGCGCTGCGCCGGCTGCCGCCCCGGCGGCGCGCCGCGTCGGTCCTGTTCTACATAGGCGACCTGCCCATCAGCGACGTCGCTGCAGCAATGCGCTTGTCGGAGGGCGCCGTGAAGGCGCACCTCGTGCTCGCTCGCCGCGAGCTTAGAAAGGAGATGGAGCGAAGCCATGACTGACGATCGGTCGCGCGACCTCGAGAGCGACAAGCACGAGCTGGCTACGGCGCTGCGGCGGCGGACCGAAGCGGAGCTTCGCGCTGTGCACCACGGAACCGTGGGCGACACGATCGCGCACGGACGCGTGCTGAGGCGCAGACGCCGGATAGCGCTGACGGGAGCCGTCGCCGTCGCGCTCGTGCTCAGCGCGGTCGCCGGCCCTCGTATCGGAGCCGCCCTCATGCCCGGCACTGGTACGACGACGAACCCGGCAGGGATGACCGACGAGGACGCTCGTGCGGGCGCCGCGACCGCCGCGATCAGAGCGGTGGTGCAGGCCGGGCTGATGGACCCGCTCGGTGATCTCTACTCGTATCGCGCGACCGAACGCGTCGATGATGCGTGGCGCGTGTCCTTCACACCCGGCGAGTGCTATCGCACCGAAGAGATGGAGACGTGCAGCTCGGGCGAAGACAAAGACGGGAACGAGCTTCCGAACGCCCTCCTCGACGTGGCGGTCGCCGACGGCGACTGGATAGTCGCCGACGCGCGCGGGCCCATGGACGACGACGAGCGGGAGGCGCTGCTCGCTTACCGGAGCCAGGCCGTGCCTATCGATCCTCATCCGGAGTTCGCTCCCATCGCGCTGACGGAGCCGCTCGAGCCGCGCGCCGGTGGAGGCGGTCTCGAGGTCCGCGCGCTGAGCTACTGGGCCGGACCGCTTCCGGATCGACGGATCACGTTCGCGTGTCACCTCGAAGCCTTCGACGGAGACGGCCGGATCGTCTACGAGACGCAAGGGCATGCGTACGAGTCGCCGGCGACCGAGGACGAGCGCAGTGGCCACGGGCTCGCGACGGAGCTGCCGCCCCACGTCGATGCGACGCGCGCCGAGATGGCGTGCGAGCGCTTCACCGGCCCCGGCTGGGAGCTGCTGGACCAGCCGACGATCGAGCCGCGCGCCGAAGGGCGCTCCGTCCACGTCGAGGGTGAGCTCGTCTGGCGGGACAGAGCCGTCGTCGGGGTGAGCTTCGAATGCGAGCTCCGTCTGCTCGACGCGGCCGGCACCGAGGTCGGCGACAAGGCGATGCGACTCGATGGGCCCTGGGCTCCCAATGACGACCCGCCGTTGCGCCGCCCGTTGGCCTTCGTGATCGACGTGACTCCGCCGGGGACGGAGGTCGAGTCTGTGGAGCTGACGTGCACGGTGCCCGAGCCACCCGTCCGCGAGACGGATGCGAACGACGAGGGCGGCGAGATCGACGAGCCCGAGCCCGAGGACGACGGACCGCCGCCGAGTCCTGGCGCCGCGCCGCAGGAGCGTTTCGAGCCTCCGGACGGTCCTCGCTACCCGGTCGCGTCGGGCCGCTTCGAGGGAGACCAGTGGGGCGACTACGCCGGCCGCGCGTGGGAGCTACAGATCTGGGCCGACGAGCGCCACCGCTGTCACCGATTCGCCATCGAGCCCGAGCTGGACGATCCCGGCGGGACGACGTGCACCGCATTGCCGATCGTCGACGTCGAGGAGGACATCGGCGGCAACGGCTACTTCCCTCCGGACATGTTCGGGGGCGAGCTAGGCATCGCCTACGGCGAGGTCACCGAACGCGTCGCGCGCGTCCGCGTGGAGCTGAGCAACGGGGGCGCGACCGAGGTCGACACGGTGGCGCCCCCGGACGAGCTCGGCATCGACATGCGCTACTTCGTGGCCTTCGTCGAGCCGTCCGAGTCGTGGGAGCTCGTCGCGCTCGACACGGAGGGCCGCGTCATAGAGCGCGACTGACGTCACCCGACGGCGCGCTGCCGCGCACCGCGTCCTCGATTGCGGCAGGGCCACAGGCCCGATCGCGATGTCCGGACCGTCGTCGTTCGTCATGGCGCGCCGGCGCTAGAGGAGTGCGGTCACCCGGGAGCTCGACGCGGTGTCCGGCGCAGCTCGGGCAGCGCACGTCGTTGCCCTCATGGCTCGGAAAATGCATCGCCGCAGTCGAGGAGCCACAGTACGACCAGCTGCTTATCGCGGTCTGCGTTCAAAGTGTTGGGACGGCCAGCAATCTGAGAGGGGGATCAAATAACGGGCAGTCCGATGGGCCACTCGTAGACGTTGGTCACGTCCACTGCGTCAACAGGCACCTCTGCGGCCGCGGCCATCTCTCGAACCAGCTTGGTGGCCTCCTCCATGACATGGGCTCCTGAAGGGACTTCCAAAATGATCTCCGCCCGCCAAGAGGCCGGCTCGTTGAAGAGTGCGCCCGCCGAGCCCTCTACATAGGCATCTCGTCCTCGAAGGACCTCGATCA
>DATBND010000049.1:0-2426 GCA_036554505.1 Actinomycetota bacterium
CGTTGGCGGCGTTGGAGCTAAAGCTCTGGCCCATGGCGGAGTTGGACGCCGCCTGGGGGTAGTAGAGGTCGAGGATGTCGACTCGCTTGTTGGGCTTTGCGTCATAGGACACGTACCACTTGGTGCCCTGGATGCGCTCCATGATGGTGCGAGCCGCCTCTTCTGCCACGGTCTCCGAGCGCGACGTCGAGGACGCCTTGAGCGCCGAGCCCAGCAGCGGCACGACCCCGAGGGTCACCACGGCAAAGACCCCGAGCGCCGCAAGCACCTCGAGGAGCGAGAAGCCTCCTTGTCTGCTCGAGCTCACGATCGCAATCTCTCTTTCTTGTGGGTGCTAGCGATCGATCTCGCTCCAGCGACCGCCGCTGACGTTCATCAGCGTCGCGGGAGTGTTCGCGACCGCGCACGAGTCGAGCTTGAACGCAGCCGTTCCTCGAAGGCGGAGCTGGTTCGCGATGATCGAGCCGGTGACGGTGTAGTTGCCGGCCGAATCGACATAGCCCTCCGGCGCGATGACGCTTCCGTACATCGTCCCGCCGCCTCGAAGCGTGGCGCTGCCGTTGCGGATCACGACCACGGCGGACTGGTTGATCGCGGGGTCGGTGCTGCACGGCCCGACCGTCGCGTTCCACTTGATGTCGTTGCTCAGCGGGTTGCTGCCGTTGGGGAACTCGAAGTAGGCGACGAAGTTCTTGAGCGGCGACAAGTCGCCCGTGTTGATCACAGCGGGTTTGGTCCATGCAGCGCCGGCCTTCGTGCACGTGCCCGAGGCGCCGCCTGCGGCCATCGAGCAGTAGATGCCGGAGCTCTGCGCGGACGACTTGAGGTTCGCGTACTCGAGGGCCGACAGCTGGGGCAGCGTCGAGCGTCCCGTGATGCGATCGAGGTCGGCGCTCGTGAACTTCGACGTCGGCGGATAACCGGTCTGCCCGGTGCATCCGCTCGAAACCGTTCCGCCCGTGACGCTCCCGTCCCACAGCGACTGGCCCGTCGTTCCGCGGGGGTTCGCGTTGCAGTTCGGGTTGGGCGGGTGGATGACGCCCTTCTTCGTGTTCGTCGTCGCGTAGATCGCGCCCGTCGCATGAGCCGCCGCCGGTATCGGGGTGGACGTGCTCTGGCCCGGGTAGACGTCTCCGAGCGTGTAATAGAGGTCGTTGCCGGTAAAGGACAGCTTCTCGCGGCCCACCACGTCTCCTCGGGCGAAGAGGCTGATGTTGTTGAAGTCCGGGTTTCCGTTGGCGTCGACGTTGCGCACGTACACGCCGACCGGCAGGCCCGATCCGCTGATCGTGATCACGCCGCGGATGACGCGCCGGCCGACTCCTTGCGAGCCGGGCGTCGGAGACGCGGCTGCGCCCGTCGATCCGGTCGAGGTGATGGCGTAGAGCTGGGGGACCTTCGTGCTCGACGAGCGGCCGATGCACGGAGGCGAGCTGGCGTTTGCGACGGTCCACGGCGACGGCGGCACCTGCGGGTTCGTGTTCGGGTTGTAGACCGTTAGCTGCGCGGCATACGTGCCCTCTCCGACGACGCCCGCGGGAATGGACACAGGCGCGGTCGAGCAGCCGGCGGTCATGACCGAGTTGATCCCCACCGAGCCGACCTTCAGGTCGTTGAGGAAGCGCTGCAGTCCCGCCTCCGCGTAGCTTTGCGCGCGCGAGCCTCTCCAGTCGTCCGCGCTCGAGCGCAGGCCCTGGATCGCGATCACGCTGCTGGCCGTGGCGACGGCGGTCAGGGCGGCCGCGACGAGGATGACGGTCATCATTGCGACGCCGGCTTCGTTTCTGAGAGCTTCGAGTCTCGTCTTCATACCCGGTTCCTTAGTTGAGCGGTGGCAAGGGAGTTAGCGTCTTCGTGGGTTCTCACACCCGGTTCCTCAGTTGCGCGGTCGCGTAGAAAGTCGTGGTGTCTTGGACGTCGCGGATGGCGAACTCGACGCCGGTCAGGTGCGGGAACTCGGGCGCGTCCAGGACTCCGGGCGGCGGGTCGCAGTCGCCCACGCCCGTGATCCCGTGGCTGGCGCAGGAGGCCTGGTCGACCTCCTCCCACGTCGTGGTCCCGTCCCCGTCCCAGTCGTACTCGAGCGCGTTGCTCGTGAACTGGAACATCGGCTTGCCCGTGACCGGCATGACACCCTCCATCAGGATCTCGCCGTTGAGCGTCACCGTCTTGTTTGCGCTGTCGTAGGCGTACGTGAGGATCTCGTTGTCGCCGTTGGGGTTTGGGTTCGAGTAGAGCCCATCGGCGTTGTAGTTGACCTTGATCGTGAACGACGAGCCAACCGTCGCGGCCGAGATCACGTCTGCTTCTCGCGTGTCGCGCACCATCCGGTTGAACCCGACGCGCGCCTCCTCGCCGGCGCGCGACGTCGCGCGGGCCGTGTCCAGGCTCTTGGTCTGGGCGATCATGACTTGATAGATCCCGGT
>DATBND010000137.1:0-5407 GCA_036554505.1 Actinomycetota bacterium
AGATCCTCGAGCGTGGGCGCGTCCACCAGCTCCATGACGATCCACGGACGCCCATCCTCCTCGACGACGTCGAAGACGGTCACCGCCGCGGGATGCGTGAGGCGCGCCGCAGCTCGTGCTTCACGCATTACGCGCGCGCGCAGGCCGTCCCTCGCGGACGACTCGATCGGCTCCGGAAGCTCGATCTCCTTCATGGCCACGTCGCGGCGCAAGGTGGCATCGGTCGCGAGCCAGACGACGCCCATCGCTCCGCGCCCGAGGACGCGACGCAGCACGTAGCGCCCGGCGATCGTCCTGTCCGAGGTTTCGGCCGGCATGCCTCAGGGCTACCCCAAGGGAGCCACGGGTATTCGACCGCTGCCGCAGAATGAGGCCATGAGGGCACGGACGGTTTCGCTGGTCGTCGCCGCCGCGCTCGTGGTCACGTGCGCGACCGCGGCGCCGGGGCGCGCCGAGGCCGCGCGGCCCACCGCCTCGGTGCCCTCGCCGTCTCCGACCCCGGCGAACGGCGAGCGCAGGCCGTCGCCGGGGTTCATCCTGCTCCTCGTCGTGATCGTGCTCGGCCTCGTATGGCAGGCCCAACGCACGCGCCGATCGACTGCCCAGGTGTCCGAGCATGCGCTGGACGACTTCGAGCGCCGGGTCCGCCCCGAGCGCGAGGTCGATCCCCCTCCGGATTAGCTGGTTTGAGGTCCCTCCCTATCGGGGAAGTAACGCTACGTATCTACCTGACTACGGGGCGTGATGGAGCGCCTCGAAAGGGGGGAAAGGACATGGGCTTGGTGCTCGCAGCAGGCGGGGGCGGCGCGGCGACCGTGCTCTGGATCCTCGCCGTGGTCCTCGTGATCGCCGGGATCGTCTCGCTGGTCCGGGGCGGGGTCATGGGAGGCATCGTCCTGATAGTGATCGGGTGCCTGATCGGGCCGGGAGGAGTAAGCCTCTTCACCTAGGCTCGGCCACGCGCGTGGGGGCCGAAGGGAGTGACCTCGGCCCCCAGCACGCGCGTCTCCCAGAAGTGCGCGAGAAGGAGCTTGGCCACGGACACCGCCGGCACCGACAGGAGGATCCCCCACAACCCGGCCACCGCTCCGCCGGCGAGGATCGAGACGATAACGCTCACCGGATGGAGGGGCACGGCCGACCGCATGACGATCGGGTGGAGAAGGCGGTTGTGAATCTGTTGCACCGCGAGCACGACGATGGCGGACAGGACCCCGATCTGCGGCTGCCCGACGAGGCCGGCCACGGCGAACGCGAACACGCCGCCGAGCAACCCGCCGAACACCGGCACGAGGTTCAGGATGCCGACCATCACCCCGACGATCAGCCAGAACGGCAGATCGACCGCCCAGAACCCAATGGACGACAGCGCGCCCACGACGAACGCGAGGAAGAGCTGCCCGCGAAAGAAGCTCCCGAGGATGCGCCCCACCTTTCCGGCCAGATCGGCGGTCTCGTCGCGGTAATTCAGCGGGACCAGGTGCAGCAGGTCGCGCTGGAGCTTCGGTAGGTCGATCAACATGTAGAGCGCGATCAACGGCGCGATGACGAACACGAGGACACCCTCCAGAACGGTGAAGCCGATCTCGCCGATGCGCCCGGCCTCGCTGGTCAGGCCCTCTCGCAAGTCACTCGTCAGCGTGTGGCACCGCTCGGGCGACGGCGCGTCGGCGTCTGCAGTGCGGTCCACCGCGAGGAGGCAGTAGATCTGGTCGGTGTCGATCGCGAGCCCGAGGTCGTTCACGCTCTCGGCCATCCCCACGAGCGTGTGCGCGGCCTCGCGCCGGAAGTTGGGCCAATCGTCGGCAAACTCCTGAGCCTGGCGAGCGAAGAACGGTGCGAGGCCCAGAACGAGCGTCACGACCGCGCCGAGAACGACGACGTAGATCAACACGGCGCCGATCCCGCGGCGGACTCCGCGCCTCTCGAGGTTCGCAACGAGCGGGTTCAGCATGTAGACGATCAACAACCCCAGCACGAGCGGCGGGAAGATGATCCGCACCTTGTAGAGGGCCCATAACCCCACGGCAGCGAGGATGAACACCCCGACCGCGGCCCACGAGGCAACACCCGCGCGGCGCAGACGCTCGCCCGTAGGCAGTGGCGGAGGCGTGCCGGTCATGCGGAGGAGCCTACGGGTCCCTCATAATCGAGTCATGACGATCGACGGTGATCTCTTCCGCGAGATCATGTCGACGTTCCCGTCGGGCGTGGCGATCGTGACCGCAGTCGGCGAGGAGGGCAAGCCGCGAGGGTTGACCGTCAGCGCGTTCTGCCCCGTCTCGCTCGATCCCCCGCTCGTGCTCGTGTGCATCGACAAGGCGTCGAACAGCCTGGCCGCGATCCGGCGCTCCGGAGGGTTCACCGTGAACTTGCTGGCGGCGGGACGAGAGGACCTCGCGCGCCGGTACGCGTCGAAGCTCGAGGACAAGTTCGAGGGAGTGTCGACCGGCGACTCCGCCGTGGCCGAGGCGGGCCCGGTCTTGCTCGACGACTGCGTCGCGTGGGCCGCGTGCCGCGTCCACTCGGCGGTCGAAGCGGGCGACCACTACATCATCGTCGGCCAGGTCGAGGACGGAGCGCACCGCGCGGGCGAGGTGCCGCTGCTCTACGGGCGCCGGGTGTTCACAGACTGGGCCGCGCATCTCCCGTAGGGCGGACGTTAAGCGAGGACCCTCTTCTTGAACCCCGCGATGCCCAGCCAGCTCAGCGCGATCGTGAACACGACGAGCCCACCGTAGATCGCGGGCAAGGGCATGTGCGGAAGCTGTGGCGTGATGGCGGCGCGGAAGCCCTCGCTCATGTACACGAGCGGATTGAAGAGCACGGCGATCTTCAGCCACGGGATCGGATCGAGCATCGCCCACGGGTAATACGTCGCCCCGAGGAACGTGATCGGGATGATGATGACCGAGAACACGAGAGGAACCTGCCGCGATTCCGCTCGGGTGCCGATCGCCAGCCCGAGCGCAGCCCCCACCGCGGTGGCCAGCGGCAACAACGTGACGAGCTCGATCCAGCTGATGCTCAGATGGACCTGAGTCGAGGGAATGAGGGCGGCGAGCGGGAAGACGACGACGGCTGCGATGGCTCCCTGGATCGCTCCGCCCAATATCTTTTCCGCGGCGACCGCCCATACGGGAAGCGGAGCCATGACGCGGTCCTCGATCTCGCGCGTGTAGCTGAACTCCTGGACGAGCGGCAGCGCGACCGCCTGGATCCCTTGGAAGATGCACGCGATCGCGACGACTCCGGGCACGAGCAGGCTCGAGAACTCGTCCGCGCCCCGCGCGCCACCGATACCTTGTCCGATCTTCGGAAAGACGTAGGTGAACACGAAGACGAACAGCAGCGGCTGCATGATGGTCCGGACCACGAACAAGAAGAACCCCTTGCGCAGGACCATGAGGTCTCTCAGCAACATGCCGCGGAAGGCGGTGAAGGCCGCCTCTCGCTGAGGACGAACCCGCGCGAGCGACGCCGGCGCGTCAGTCACGAAGGTCCGTCCCGGTCAGCTCGATGAACACCGTCTCGAGCGTGGGCTCGTTGATCGACAGATCGGTCACCGCGTAACCGCCCTCCTCCGCGTAGTCGGTGATGCGCGGGAGAACACCTTTCGAGCCGCGCACCATGACGCTGACGGAACCGTCGAGGACGCGGGTGCGCGTGGCACCTTCGAAGCCCTTCAGGTGCGTGGCGAGCGCCTCGAGGTCTCCCTCGATCGTGACGCGCACTTCGGTGTCGGCCTCGACCGACTGCTTCAACCGCCCGGGCGAGTCCAGCGCGAGGAGCCGGCCGTGATCCATGATCGCAACGCGGTCACAGAGCTGGTCGGCCTCCTCCATGTAATGGGTGGTGAGGAGGATCGTCTGACCCGCCTCGTGGAGCTCGTCGAGGATGTCCCACAACGCGATCCTGCTCTGCGGATCGAGGCCGGCGGTGGGCTCGTCGAGGAAAAGGATGGCCGGCCGATGAAGGATCGCGCGGGCGACCATCAGTCGTTGCGCCATTCCGCCGGACAGAGTGACGACTTGCGCGCCCGCCCTCTCGGTCAGACGGAACTTCTCGAGGAGGTCGTCGGCCGCCGCGCGCGCGGCGCGTCCGTTGAGTCCGAAGTAGCGCCCGTGGAAGTAGAGGTTGTCCCACACCGTGACGCTGCGGTCGAGCGTGTTCTGTTGCGACACGACGCCGATCAGTTGCTTCGCGAGCGTCGGGTTGTTGACGACGTCGATCTCGCCGACGAACGCAGATCCCGACGTCGGCAGCACGCGTGTAGTCAACATCCCGACGGTGGTCGTCTTGCCCGCTCCGTTGGGACCGAGGAGACCGAAGATCTCCCCGGGTCTCACCCCGAGGTCTAGTGCGTCCACCGCCTTGACGTCGCCGGGATAGACCTTCGTCAGCCCGTGCGTGCGAATGACGAGCTCGTCGCCGGGCTGCGCCGCGGGTGTCGACGTCAGCGGTGCCTGCCCGGACCGGTCAGTTGCTGATCACCCTTGGTCGTGATCACGAAGACCTGCCAGAAGTAATAGTCGTAGTAGTTGAGCGGATTACGCCGCATCATCCGCGCGTACGTGAGGACTGCGTCTACGTAGACGTCACTGTGGTTGTACGCGTACAGAGCCCGGCGCATGTCGTCCGGCGCGCCCCACGCCTTCAGATAACGCGCGGCGGCCAGGATCGAGTCGTGCGGATCCATGATGTCGCCGCCGTTGCCGTACTCCTCCCATGTCGACGGGAGGAATTGCATAGGTCCCCGCGCTCCCGCGGAGCTCGGGCCGAGCACCCGCCCGAACTTGCTCTCCACGAAATTGAGCGACGCGAGCACGTGCCAGTCGATGTTCGAGCGTCGCTCGGCCTTGTCGTAGAACGACTTCAGCTTCCCCGGCGGCGCCGGCTTGTGCGTCTTGAAGCGAACCGGGGGCCTCACCGGGGTGACGAGCGCGCGCAGGTTGGCGCCGACCTCGATCGTCGCGGCGGCTGACCTCATCTTGCCGTCGAGCCGCCGCACGACCCTCTTCGCCTTGCCCTCGTGCTTAGTCAGATGGCGGAAGAGGCGCTGTTGATAGAGCCCGCGCAACACGAGTGGGCGCAGGTCGGCACGGCGCCGCGAGCTCCCGGCGTCGAGCCACTCCCTCAGGTCGTCTCGCAGTGCCTCGGTCTCCGCTTCTAGATGGTGGGCGATGGTCTTCGCGCCCTTCGGGATCTTCTTGTTCGGCCCTGGAACGGGACGCTCTTGCTCGGTCGGAGTCGGCGAGGAGACGGGCGCGGGCGAGACCACGGGGGTCGACGCCTGGGCCGCCGAGGTAGGCCGCGTTCCGTCCCCTTCGGACGCACACGCCGCCAGTAAGACGAAGGCCGCGATGACGAGGGCGTGGGGCGTGCGGTTCACCGTTCGAGCCTAGCG
>DATBND010000192.1:0-5234 GCA_036554505.1 Actinomycetota bacterium
CGACGTCGAGGAGCAAGCAGGAGGCCACCTGCGGGATGTTGACGCCGAGCGTTGTGGAGACGTCGCAACCGTGAGATTCGAACACCGCCGGGAACAGGTCGTCGCTGAGTGCTGTAGTCAGGTGCGGCTCGATGCGGCCCAGTGCGGGAGTCGAGAAGAAGCCCTGCGTCAACCCTCGCAGCCGCGCGTGCGACGGCCCGTGCTCGTAGGGAAGCAGCCCCAGGAACAGCTCGTTGAGGAGAGGCGACGAGGTCACGGGGAACGGGGCCCGTACGGCCGAGCCGGGGTCCCTGAACACCCGTCGCGCGTCATCGTGCCCGGCCACCAACCAGTGCTGGTCCCCGAGGTCGACGGTGGCAGCAGCGTGAAGGCGGGGGTAGAGACTGCGCCACTCGAGGCGCGCCTCGGGGTCGGTCAGGAACGCGCGTGCATCTGAGAGCAGCTCCGTGCCGTCGTCCGAGGCAAGCGCCACTCGAGGCTTTTGCTCTAGGGATGGATGTCTATCTTGACTCCCCAAGACTCGGCCATCTTGCGCGCCGCGGCTCGGCCCTCGGGGTCCTCGGCAAGCCTGAGGATCGCGCTCGCGGGCATCTCTTGCACCAGGCCGGGGCCGGCGCAGGAAGCCGTGCAGGCCGTGCACGGGCAGCTGACGGTGCTAAAGCTGCTCGCGCTCGAGAACTCAGGGATGTTCTCGGTCCCCTTCACGTCGAGCGAGACGGGCCTTCCGGGCAGGTCGGGGGCCGCTCGGCCGGCCAGGTCGATGCCCGCCCCGGCGAGGACGTCCCCGGGGGAATTCCTGTAGCGCTCGGCCAGCGCCGGGTCCGCCCAGGTGCGCGCAATCAAAACGGCAAGCTTCCGCGATTCCTCGAGGTTGAAGTCCGCCACAACGCCCCCTTCCGTCCGCACCCGCGGGCAGTGCGTGCCCGTTCCCGCGGGGTGCCCGCATAACATTCCGATGTTACGAAACGCGAACTACCGGGTCAAGCAAAGCTGCGCCACGGGGGGGCCCGGCGGGTATTTAGCACTATTATCAGTTGCTAATAGTTCGAAAGTCTGGTAGGACGGCCCCGTGAGCCCGCTAGGAGACGACACCGCTACCCGGACCGCCAAGGTCCTCTCGCTGCCCACCCGGGCGGCGATCCTGTCGACACTGCTCAAGACCGGGCCCAAGACGGTCAAGGAGATCGCCGACGCCTTCGCGATCCACCCGAACGTCGCCCGGGCCCACCTGGACCTGATGGTCGAGGCGGGCTTTCTCTCCACCGAGACCCAGCGGCGGACGAAGGGTCGGCCCGCCAAGGTCTATTTCACCTGGGAGGGGGAGGCGACCGCCCTGGCCGAGGCCGGCGTGGACGTCGACGCGGCCGAGCCGCGCACCGACACCTCCGACGAGCTCGAGATCGAGGTGCGGCTCCTCGACCGGATGCTCGCCGACGCAACCGCGCAGCTCGAACGCATCCGAGAGCTCATCCACCAAACGAGAGTCGAACGAGAGCAAGGAGGAAAGTGATGTCGGAATACGCCAACGGGGACGCCCTCATCGAGACCGACTGGCTCGAGCAGCACATCGACGACGGCGACATCGCGATAGTCGAGGTCGACGAGGACGCGACCGCGTACGAGAAGGGCCACATCCCGAACGCCATCTCGATCAACTGGGAGACCGAGCTCCACGATCACCCGCGGCGCGAGTTCGTCACGACCGAGCAACTCGCCGCGCTGCTCGGCGAGAAGGGCATCTCCAACGACCAGACGCTCATTCTCTACAGCGGCAACAACAACTGGTTCGCGGCGTACGCGTACTGGCTGTTCCTCTATCGGGGAGTCCAGAACGTCAAGTTGCTGAACGGCGGTCGCAAGAAGTGGGAGCTCGAGAGCCGCATCCTCACGCAGGACGATCCGAACCGCCAGGCGACCACTTACCAGCTCGGCTCCGAGCGGCCCGAGCTTCGGATCTTCCGCGACGAGGTCCTGCAGCGCGCGCAGTCGGGCGACGGGGCATGGGTCGACGTCCGTTCCCCGGAGGAGTTCCGCGGCGAGCTGCTCGCGCCGCCGCACCTCCCGCAGGAGCAGGCTCAGGTCCCCGGCCACATCCCCGGCGCGTCGAACATCACGTGGTCGAAGACAGTCAACGAGGACGGCACGTTCAAGACTGCCGACGAGCTCCGCGACCTCTATGCCGCTGAAGGGATCACGTCGGACAAGGACGTCGTCACCTACTGCCGAATAGGCGAGCGCTCGTCACACTCGTGGTTCGTGCTCACCCAGCTCCTCGGGTTCGAGAACGTGAAGAACTACGACGGCTCGTGGACCGAGTACGGAAGCCTCGTGGGGGTACCGATCGAGAAATAGCTCGAGCTCTACTGCCAGCTACGAAGCGCCGCCCGCTCCTTCCCGGGCGGCGCTTCGTCGTCGTAGGTGCCCGGGAGGCGACCGTAGGCTCGTCGGATGGAAGCGATCCGGGTGCTGGCCGGCGAGATCGGGCCCCGCCCGCCCTGTTCGGAAGGCGAGCACCGCGCCGCGCGGTGGTGCGCCGGCCGCCTCGAGGCGATGGGTCTCCGCGTCGAGCTCGAGGCGTTCGAGTCGCGCCCGAGCGTCGCCCCGATCCTCTGTCGTTACCTAGCGCTCTCGGCCGCCGCAGCCGTCGTCCTCGTCCCGCTGCCGCTCGTCGCGTTCGTGGCCGCCGTCGCCGCTCTGGTGCTGTACGCGCGCGAGGTCGACGGCCGGCCCTTGGTGCCTCCGCGTGGAGGCACCAGCGTGAACGTCGTGGCTCGTCGGGACGCGGCGGTCGGGCCGTCGCTCGTCGTCGTCGCGAACCTCGACTCGGGCCGGCCCGCTCTACGGTTCAGCCCGCGCTTTGCGCCCGGGCCGCGCGGGTGGGCGGTCGGGCTCCACCTCGCGCTCGTCGCCGTCCCCGTCGTGGCCGCGATCGCGTGGGTAACCGAGTCCACGCAGGCTCTGCCGCCTCACTTGTGGCTGGTCGCCGTCGGTTTCGGCGCGGTGCTCGCGGCCGCCGGTGCGGCCGAGTGGAGCTCGTCGAAGAGCGCTGCCCTCGACGGCGCCAACGACAACGCGAGTGGCGTCGCCGCGCTTCTGGCGGTCGCGGACCGGTTCGCCGGGAGCGACGTCTGGTGGGTGCTGCTCGGGTCGGGCCACGCAGGCAACGTCGGGATGCAGAGGTTCCTCGAGATGCACGCGCACGAGCTCGGCGAGGCGCGCATCTTGAACCTGACCGGCGTGGGCTCTGGAGAGCTGACCGCTCCGCGGGAAGAGGGGCTGTTGCGTTCGCGGCGCGGCGACGCGCCGTTGATGGACGCCGCGGTCGAAGCGGGAGCGGAGATGGGACCTCTCAGAACCGTTCAGACGGCCGCCGCGGTGTCGCTCGCGCGCGCGCGCCCGGCTCTGTCGATCGCGGGTCTGGACGAACGTGGCTCGATAGCGCACCAGGGAGGTGCGTCCGACACGGTCGCGGACGTCGACCCCGCCACGTTCGCGCGCGCGGTCGAGCTCGTCGCCCGCGTCGTCGAGGTGTTCACCGGTCATCGTGACGCCCGTCGCCCGTTCGTCGACGGATCGGAATCTTCGTGAAGGTGAAGGTCACCTGCTTCGGCGCGATACGCGATTACCTGCCGCCGGAGGCGAGCGGCAACTCTGTGGAGCTCGACCTGCACTCCGAAGCGACGGTGCAGGACGCCGTCGACGCCCTCGCTCTGCCGCGCAGGCTCGTATACGCGCTCCTCGTCGACGACGTGCAGGGAACCCTCGACCAGAGGCTCGCCGGGGGAGTGGAGGTAATCTTGATGCCTCCCTTCAGCGGCGGCACCGACAAATAGGAGCCCACGATGGCGCAGGCGCAGAAGCAATCGAAGTCGAAGAGCGCGGGGCCGACGATGCTCACATCGTTCAACCCGGCCACGGGCGAGACGTTGGGCGAGGTGCGCGCGAACACGCCCGCCGAAGTCACCGACGCGGTGGTCGCGGCTAGGAAGGTCGCGCCGGAGTGGGCATCGATCCCCGCCGAGGGGCGCGCACGGATGCTCAGGGAGGTCCGCTACAGGGTCTACGACAGGCTCGACGACATAGTCGAAACCGTATCGGCGGAATGTGGAAAGCCGCGCGGCGAAGCGCTCTCTGCCGACGTCATCTCCACTCTGCTGACCCTTCTCTACTTCGAGCGAAACGCGCCGCGCGCCCTGCGCCCAGAACATCCCTCGCGCACATTGCGCTGGCCCGGCGTGGTTGGTCCGCTCAGTGGCCTCAACGCGCGCACGGAATGGCGCCCGTTCGGAGTGGTGGGGGCGATCAGCCCATGGAACTATCCGTTCTTTCTCGCGTTCATGGCGTTCGCGCCGGCGCTCTACGCGGGCAACGTCGTCGTCGTCAAACCGTCGGAGGTGACGCCCCGGGTAGGGGAGCTCATCCGGG
Organism: Actinomycetota bacterium; assembly: GCA_036554505.1. GTDB lineage: Bacteria > Actinomycetota > CADDZG01 > CADDZG01 > WHSQ01 > DATBND01. The sequence goes on from DATBND010000192.1 coordinate 4,426, forward strand.
ACGTCCTGGAGCCGCTTCCGTCCGGCGTAGCCACCGTCGTGCAGGGAGGCGGCGACGTCGGAGCTGCGCTAGTGGACGCCCCGTGCGACAAGATCTCGTTCATCGGATCGCCCGCGACCGGCCGCAGGATCGCCGAGGCCGCGGCGAAACACTTGACCCCGGTCGTAATGGAGCTGGGGGGTCAGGACTCGGCGATCGTGTGCTCCGATGCGGATCTCGAGCTCGCTTCGTCGGGGGTGTTGTGGGCTTCGTTCGTAAACGGTGGCCAGACGTGTGCCGCGGTCGAACGCGCGTACGTCGTCGACTCCGTTGCAGACGAGTTCGAGCGCCGGCTCGTAGACAAGTACGACCGCTTGATGGCCGAGCATCCGGACGATATCGGCGCTCTGACGGTCGCTCGACAGCTGGAGATCGTGAGGGGGCACGTCGAGGACGCGGTCGACCTCGGTGCGAAGGTCCTCGCGGGCGGCCCCGACGCGAGCAACGGCGAGGAGCCGGGCTTGAAGTACCCGCCGACGATTCTCGAGGGTCGTTCGTCCGAGATGCGCATCTTCAACGAGGAGACGTTCGGTCCGCTCCTTCCCGTGGTGCGCGTGCGCGACGAGGACGAGGCGGTGCGGCGCGCGAACGAGGACGGGTTCAACCTCACGGCTTCGGTTTGGACCCGTGACCGCCGCAGGGCGAATGCCCTAGCCTCTCGTATACGCGCGGGCACCGTGGCGATCAATACCCACGCCGAGACGGCCGCCGCGCCGTGGAGCCCGTGGGGTGGCGTCGGCGAATCGGGCTACGGCAGGCTGAACGGCGTG
>DATBND010000231.1:0-8727 GCA_036554505.1 Actinomycetota bacterium
ATCTTCACCGCGGTCGCGCCGTCGCGATGGACCCGGTCGACCGCGGTGCGCGCCTCGTCCGGCTCGTTCACCTCCAGGGCCGTGCCCTGGGGTGCCCATTCGGCGCGACTCGGATAACCCCCCGGCGCGGTGAGGATCGGGCCGACCGCGTGTACGGCCGGGCCCTCGAACTCGTCCTCCTGCGACGCGCGCGCGAGGGGCCAGATGACCTCCGGCGGCCATCCGAGATCGCGCACGGTGGTGACCCCGCCGCGCAGCACGTCGGCGGGCGAATGAAAGCCGATGTGCACGTGCGCGTCGACGAATCCGGGGAGCAGCACGAGGCCCGCCGCGTCGATCATGGCCGCGCTCGTGGGGTTCGGCAGGTCGTGCGACGAGGCGATCCGTTCGATCTTGCCGCTGGCCAGGACCACGCTCCTGTCGGTGACCGCGACGAGGTCGCGCCCGATCAGAACGGTCGCGCCGGTGATCACGGTCGTGTCCGAGGCTGCGGCCATCGCCCTACCGTGACCAGCGCGACGGACGGACGCAAATCGACATCGGGCGCCCATTACCCGGCCGGACGGCGTCCAGCGGGTAGGATGACCGCTCATCACGCCTTTCTTGCGCCTCCGTCGCGGCCCTCGGACGAACGGGTGGCCATCTCGGGACGGCATGCATGGGAGCTCGAGCCGGTGGCACACGGGCGCGCTCCAAGTGACAGAAAGAGTTGACGTATGACCCAAGACGAAACACCGACGTTCGAATCGCTCGGCGTGCCGGCGGAGATCGTGTCCCGCCTCGACCGCAACGGCATCAAGACGCCGTTCCCGATCCAGGCGCAGGCCCTTCCCGCCGCTCTCGCCGGAAAAGACTTGTTCGGTCAGGCCCAGACCGGCTCCGGCAAGACGCTGGCGTTCGCCATCCCGGTGATCGCCGGCGCCGGAGACCGGGCGAAGGGCCCGTTCGGGCTCGTGATGGTCCCGACGAGAGAGCTCTGCGCGCAGGTCGCCGACGAGTTCCGCAAGATCGGGGGGTCGCTGGTCGTCATGTCGGCGTTCGGCGGGACGCCCGTGAAGAAGGACATCGCGAGGCTAGAAAAGGGCATCGACGTCCTCGTCGCGACGCCCGGGCGCCTGGCCGACCTCTACGAGCGGGGCGTGTTGATCCTCGACCACGTGCGCGTGCTCGTCCTGGACGAGGCGGACCGGATGCTCGATCTCGGGTTCATGTACGACATGGACTGGATCATCCGGAGGCTCCCGAAAGAGCGCCAGACCATGCTGTTCTCCGCAACTCTCGTTCCGAGCGTGCGCCAGCTCGCTCGCCGTTACATGCAGGACCCCGAGCACATCGAGATCGAGAGCGAGCAGCTCGTGATCGAAGAAGCGGAGCACAGGTTCTTCGAGGTCCATCCGATGGACAAGCTCCAGGTCCTCACGGCGCTGTTGGCCAAACAACCCAAGACGATCGTGTTCACACGCACTAAGCGTTACGCCGCGCGTCTCGTCGAAGAGCTACGCAAGGAGGGGCTCTCCGTCGACGCATTGCACGGCGACATGCCTCAGCCCGCTCGCACCAAAGCGTTGAAGCGCTTCACCGACGGTCAGGTGAAGGTCCTGGTCGCGTCGGACGTCGCCGCACGCGGTCTCGACGTCGTCGGCGTCGAGCAGGTCGTGAACTACGATCCGCCGGACGATCCGACCTCGTATCTTCACCGCACGGGAAGGACGGCGCGCGCCGGGGCGCCCGGCCTCGCGGTGACGCTGTGTTCCGCGGGGCACGAGCGTGGCCACGTCCAGCACATGCTGACCAGGCTGGGCCTCGATGCGGAGATCGAAGAGGTGTTCTCGACCTCGCCCGTTCTCAGAGAGCTGGCGAGCTAGGTCCGTAAGGAGACGACATGGAGTCAGGCGACATCATCTGGGAAGGGCGCATCGGCAACACGCCGTTGCGCGTCGGGGTGCCGCACGCAGGGCGGATCATCGCCGAGTGGGACGCGCCCGAGGGGTCGCGGCACAAGGTCTCCGACTCTTTGGAGCAGTTCGAACGGATGGTGCTCTTCCAGCTCTTGCTCAGCGCCGGTGAGACCGACGAGTCGGCCACCGAGGAGGTCATCGCCGCGGTGCAGAAGGCCCAGGCGGAGCGCCCTGCGCACACGCCGGACCCCGGCTCGCAACGACGGCGGAAGAACCCGAAGGTCCGCCAGCACCGGCGCTCGCGGCGCCCACCGCGCCGCCGCTGATCCTGTTGTGGCGCTTCTCGCCGCAGGGCTGTAGAAACAAACGATGAGCGAGCCGCGCGGGACCGTCGAGGCCGCCAGGGTCCTGGGCGCGCTTGCGCGCGGTGTGCTGGGCGCCGGCTACACGCCCGAGGTCCCCGTACGGATGATGGAGACGCTGTCGCGCCTTCCGGGTGAGGCCGAGCGCAAGCAGGTGCTCGGAGTGTTCCGGGCCCTCGACACGAAGCCCGTCGCGCTGGCCATGACGGGCAAGCGCGTGCCGGTGTCGTGGTTCACGCCCGCCGAGGCCGAGGCGCTGGTCTTGAAGTGGAAGGCCGCGCGGCTCCCGTTGCAGCGGAGGCTCGCGCAAATAATCATCTCGTTGTCGCTTTCGTCGCTCTACAGCTACTCGACCGTCGAGTGGGAGCGCATCGGCTATCAGGGCCCGATCGGCCGCCCGCCGCGCAAAGCGGGACCGCTCCACCCGGAGGAGATCACCTCGGACGAGGTGATCGATTGCGACGCGGTCATCGTCGGCTCCGGGCCGGCGGGGGGATGTGTGGCGGATCATCTCGCGCGCGCCGGGCTCGACGTGGTCGTCCTGGAGAAGGGCCGTTACTTCGCGCCGAGGGATCTCAACCACGTCGAGCCCGAGGCGATCCGGGACATGTACCTGTACGGGATGACGCTCGCTACCGCGGATCAGGGTTGCCGGATCATCGCCGGGTCGACCGTGGGCGGCGGTGGGACCGTCAACTACACGACGTCGTTCAGGACTCCGCCCGACGTCCTTCAGGAATGGGCGCGCTTGTCCGGCGTCGACGCGTTCGCCTCGGGGGAGATCGACGCATCACTCGACGAGATGAGCGCGCGCCTCAACGTCAACACCGACTCCAGCGCCGCCGGAAGACGAGACGAGCTGATGGAGGAAGGCCTGAAGAAGCTCGGGTGGCACGTCGACAACCTTCCTCGATCGGTGAAGGGCTGCACGCAGGACGAGCAGTGCGGCTATTGCGGGTTCGGTTGCAGGGTCGGGGCGAAGACGTCTCCCACCCTTCTCGAGACGGCTACCGCGGCGGGTGCGCGTCTCATCGTCGGCGTGGACGTCCGAAAGGTGATCGTGTCCGACGGCCGCGCGGTCGGGGTCGAGGCCGTCTCCGGAGACGCGCGCGTCACCGTCAAGGCGCGCGCCGTCGTCGTCGCGGCGGGGGCGATCGAGTCGCCGGCGTTGTTGCTGAGGTCCGGACTGGGCGGGCGGGTCGGGCACGGCCTCCACCTGCATCCGGGAACGGCCGCGTGGGGCGTATTCGATGAGGAGGTGCGTATCTGGGAGGGCACCACCCAGGCGCGCTACTCGAACGAGCTGCGCGACCGGGACGGTGGTTATGGCCCGATATTCGAGACCGTCCCCGCGCATCCCGGCGCCGGCTCCACCGCCGCGTTCCCGTGGGTGTCGGCGGCCGACCATCGTGCTCGCATGGACAAGTACCGGTTCGTCTCGTTTTGCGCGGTCCTGCCGCGCGACACGTCCGAGGGCCGCATACGCCTTGCGCGCGACGGGAGCCCGCGGGTCGTCTACAAGCTCGGCGTCGACGACGATCGCAGGCTCGCGGACGGCGTGATCGCAGCGGGGAAAGTGCTGGAGGCCGCCGGGGCGCGCGAGGTCTACTCCTCGCACCCGAGCTTCATCTCGTACCGCCCGGACAACGGAGGATCGTCGCACGAGCGGTGGGCCGAGGAGACGCGGCGCGCGGGATATCGAAAGGGGGCGGTGACGCTCTTCTCGTACCACCAGATGAGCTCGTGCAGGATGGGCACGAACCCCGCGACATCGGCCGTGGACGGCGACAACGAGAGTCACGAGGTGAAGAGCCTGTACGTGACCGACTCGTCCACGTTCCCGACCGCCTCCGGTGTGAACCCCATGCTGTCGGTGTACGGGATCGCGCACCGGGCCGCGCAGAAGATCGCCGCGCGCCTGAGCTGACGACGACCCGCGATCCCGCTCGATGAGCCCCACTGCTCGCACATGGCTGAAGCGCGCCTTCGTCGGGACGGGATGCATTCTCGTTGCCGGCGCCGGGGTGCTCGGAGTCGAGATCTACCACGCGATGTCCCAGGACTACCTCCCGACCTCGCCGGCGCTCGAGATCGGGGGGACGTTCGGGCGGGCCGGCGCGACCCCGCTCCGGCTCACGGTGCTCGGTGATTCCACCGCGGCGGGCGTCGGGGCCGGCAGCGCGGACCGGGCTTATCCCACGCTGCTTGCCGAGGGGCTCGCCACAAGAGGATGGCGCGTCGACCTCGTCGGGTTGGGAGTCTCCGGCGCGCGCGTAGCGGACCTCGCCACCGAGCAGGTCCGGCGCGCGATCGACACCGAGCCCGACGTCGTCTTCATCGGCATCGGAGCCAACGACGCGACGCATCTGACGTCGCTCGGAGACGTCGAGCGCGATATGGCGGCCGCTCTCGACGAGCTTCGCGAGCGAACGTCCGCAGCGATCGTGGTCGCGGGCGCGCCGGACATGCGCGCGGCGGCGTTCCTCGAGCCGCTGCGCAGCATCGTGGGGTGGCGCGGACGGAAGGTTGCGGCGGTCATCGAGGACGCCGCGCGCGAGCGCGAGATCCCGGTGGTCCCACTCGCCGAACGGACCGGTCGCTACTTCGTCTCGGATCCCGAGGAGAACTACAGCTCGGACGACTTCCATCCGAGCGCAGCGGGCTACGCGCGTTGGGCAGAGGCCATCTTGCCGGAGCTCGTCGCCGCGGCGAGGGGGATCGGCTCGTGAGTTCTCGATGGAAGGAGCTGGTCGAGGCCGGTGACCTCAACGGGTTGCTTCGGGCGGTCAACGTCCTGTGCGGCGAGCGCGCGTGGGACGAGCTGCTCGACCTCGCCGACGCGTGCGAGGACGCGATCGAACGCGGAAAGCAGCTGTGGCCGATCGCCGCGCACATCGACTATCGCGTCGCGCTCGAGGCCCCCGCGGAGATCGCGGCGACCGTGCTGTCGTCGGACACGAGTCGGTTCTCGCTCGGCCCTCTCACGGAGGTGGCCGCGTCGTCGCACACCTGGACGGAGCTCGCCCCGCACCTCGAGACTCCGCAGAACGCCGCCTACGTCGCTCAGGAGCGCGTTTTGAGAGGCGAGGAGCTGACCGGCGACGAGCGCGCGCGTCCCGAGGTGCTCGAGCTGCCCTTGCGGCTCGAGTCGTGGGAGCCGACGTACGCGCTCGCGACGTATCGCGCCGACCACGTGGAGGTCGCCGAGCCGTGGGAGCCGCGCGCTGCGCTCGTCGCCGTCGACGTCGTCGCCGGGGACCGGGTCGATGACGCGGACCTCGAAGAGGTCCTCCTCGGCCTCGTCACTCCGTGGACGACCGAGTCCAACGGCGCCGCGCGCGTCGCTATCGTCGACGGGGACGCGGTCGCGGCGGCATCGCTCCTCACCTATCAACGACTGCGAATGGGACGTCTGGACGCGCAGGAGGCGATCCGCGCGATGGCGTGGGCGGCCGCCAGCGGAGGCGCGCACGGCCGCAGGCGCGGAGCCGCGCTCGGCCGTTCGCTGTCCTGGTACCTGCTCGCGTTGATGGCGGGCACGTCGTGGCCCGTCAGCGGCGACGACCTCGGCGCCGCGCTGGCTGATCTGACGTGGTTTCGTTGGGACGAGGGGGACCCGGAGGAGGGTTGGGTCCTGCGCCTCGCGGTGCAGCACGAACGGGACGGATGGGCGGCCGCGATCGGCGCGACCGACGTCCTCGAAGACCTGTCGTCAGACTGACCCGTCGAGCGTGCCGCTAGGAGAGCGTGTCTCCCGGCTCGAGGTCGACGACCTCCAGGCCGTCGACGTCCGAGGCCGCGCCGCGCAACGCGTCCGGTGTGCCGGTGAGCAACGGGAACGTCCCCCAGTGCATGGGGACGACCGTCTGCACCCCGAGGAGCCGGATCGCCTCCGCCGCGGATCGTGGTCCCATCGTGTAGTGGTCGCCGATCGGGAGCATCGCCCAGTCGGGCCGCAGGAGCTTGCCGATCAACGTCATGTCCGAGAACACCGCGGTGTCGCCCGCGTGGTACAGCTTGAAGCCGTTCTCGAACTCGACCACGTAGCCGGCCGCCTCGCCGCCGTAGATCACCTGGTCTCCGTCGGTTATGCCGCACGAATGGACGGCATGGGTCATGTGGACCCTGCAACCGGCGATCTCGACCGTGCCGCCCTTGTTGAAGCCGACGACGTCCTCGACGCCCTTGGAACCGAGCCACGCCGCGGTCTCCGCGATGCAGCCGACGGTGGGGGCCTTCGACTTCGCGAGATCGACCGCGTCGCCGATGTGGTCGAAGTGACCGTGCGTGATGAGCATCGCGTCCAGGGAGCCGGGATCCTTGAGATCGTCCGGGCACGACGGGTTGCCCATCACCCACGGGTCGATCAACATCTTCTTGCCCGAAGGTGTCGTTACTCGGAACGTCGAATGCCCGAGCCACGTGATCTCGATGCCGTCCGGAAGCTGCGCCATTGCTCCTCCTCGTGTGCGTGGTTGCCCGCGTGCTCTAGAGCCCCAGGGTCTTGGCGATTATGTATTTCTGGATTTCGGACGTCCCCTCCACGAGGGTGAAGATCCGAACGAGGCGGTAGATGCGCTCGAGCGGGAGCTCGCGCATCCATCCCATGCCCCCGTGGACCTGGATCATCCGGTCGACGACGCGGTTGACCATCTCGGCCGCGTAGAGCTTCACCACCGACGACTCCTGGATGACGGGATCGCCGTTGTCGTATTTCCACGCACACTCGTAGGTCATCAGCTTGGATGCCTTGAGCTCGACGTGGGAGTCGACGATGTGGCCCTGCACGTACTGGTTCTTGCCGATGGGCTTGTCGAAGGCCGTGCGCGACTTCGCGTAGTCGATCCCCAGGCCGAGGCAGTAGTCCGCGATCCCGTTGCACATCGAGCCGATCGAGAGCCGTCCCATCGCGAGGAACTGCATCGCCGAGTAGAAGCCCATCCCGACGTTGTCCGGCCCCCCGAGGACTTGCTCGTCCGACACGCGGCAGTCGTCGAAGATCAGCTCGAACTGACCCTCGCCCTCGACCATGCCTACCTGGCCGCGCCCGACCTCGAAGCCGGGGGTCCCTTTCTCGACGACGAACGCGGTGATGCCGCCCTGTGCCTTCTTGGAGCGGTCGTTGGCGGCGAACACGAGCGCGAAGTCGGCGCGCTTTCCGTTCGTGATGAAGTGCTTACGCCCGTTGAGGATCCATGAGTCCCCGTCGCGCGTCGCCGTCGTGCGGATGCTCTGCGCGTCGGAGCCCGCGTCCGGCTCCGTGAGGGCGAAGCACATCGACTTCTCCGCCGTTATGAGCGGAGCTAGATACTTCTTCTTCTGCTCGGCCGTCCCGGACAGGAGCACGCCGGTCGGGCCCTCCGGGCCGTAGGTCGCGAATGCGGCGAGCCTGCAGCCGGTGCGCGCCGCCGCCTCCCGCAACAGGACCATCCCCAATTGAGGCAAGCCGCTCCCGCCGAGGTCCTCGGGAAAGTCGGCCGCGTAGAAACCGAGCTCGGCCGAGCGCCGGCGCACGCGATCGCGCAGCTCCGCCGGGACCTCGTCGTTCTCGGGGTCGAGCTCTGACTGCTCGAGCGGCCTCAGCTCGCGCTCTACGTAATCCGTCAGGTTTCGCTGCAGGTCCGCGTATTCGGGCGGAATCGAGAAATCCATCACAACTCTCCTTCGTCGCGGGCAACGATACGACGAGGCCCAGACGCGACCGCGACGAGTCCCGGCACCGGGCGTCCGATGATCGCGTCGGACGCCGCCCGGTGCCGCTACGAATGACTACCCTGCGGACTTGTAGTGCGCGCTCGTTACCGGCGGTGACGGACGTACGCGCGCGGCGCGGTGCCGTTGGGTGCCCAGTCCGGACAGATGATGATCTTCCCGTCGGACGAGTCGTTGCACCGAGGATGCGTCCCGTCGTGGAAACGCGTGTCGACGTGATAGCCGTAGTCGCGCACGCCGGCACCGAGAAGCGACCGGTGGAACGTCATCTTGAGCGTCCGCGGGGTGGCGCGCCACACCGTGGCCCGCCCGAAGACCTGGTCTCGGACGCCGCCCGCCCAGCGATGCATCACGCCGACCAGCTGGCCGTCCTCGAGGTCCACGACCAGCGCCCTCTCGGGCTTGTTGTCCGAGTCGGTGGTGAACAGGACGTGTATGTCCGAGTAGTCGTCCCGAAGGTCTTTCTTCTGCCAGTCGCGCGTCATCGTCAGCTTGTGAAGCAGCCGGCCCCCGCGATGGCCGTGGGACATCCTGTTGACGTCCAGCGGCCCGAACGCGTCATTCCCGTCGTCGTACCCCCCGCGATTTGCGAGGGTCGGTGACGCAGCGACTACCAACAAGGCCGCGCAGAGGAGCATTACCGGTCGTACCCGCATCGGTTCCCACCTTTCTTCTCTTCGGGCGGCCCGCGCCGCCCGCTTACATCCTCTTGAGAAGCTCCGCCTTCTTTGTCTGGAACTCAGACTCGGTGATCG
>DATBND010000248.1:0-2681 GCA_036554505.1 Actinomycetota bacterium
ACCGGCGCGAGGACGTCCTCGACTACATCCTGAAGACCTACGGAGCCGAGCAGACGGCGATCTGTTGCATGGTCGACACGTTCCGAGCGCGCATGGCGATCCGCGAGGTCGGCAAGGCCCTGGGACTCCCGCCCGAGGAGATCGACCTCGTCGCCAAGGCGTTCCCGAGGGTGAGGGCGCGTGACATCCCTCAAGCCATCGAGCGTCTTCCCGAGCTGTCGGGTACGAATCTCGACGGTGGGCAGCTCCAGCAGCTCTTCGAGCTGTGCGTCGCGATCGACGGCTTCCCCCGCCACCTCGCTCTCCATCCATCCGGCGTCGTGCTGTCGTCGCCCGACCTCGCCGACCGCGTCCCGATGCAGGAGTCCTTCGGCGGCTTCACGATGCTGCAGGCGGACAAGGACGACGTCGAAGAGCTGGGCCTCGCCAAGCTCGACGTCCTCGGCGTGCGCATGCTGTCGTCGATCGCGCACGCGGCCGACGAGATCGTGCGCATCCACGGAAAAGAGATCGACCTCGACGACATCCCGCGCGACGACGAGGCGACGTTCGATCTCGTGCGGTCGTCGCGCACGCTCGGGTGCTTTCAGATCGAGTCGCCGGGCCAGCGCGAGCTCCTCGCACGTTTTCAACCGAGTCGCTTCGAGGACCTCATCATCGACATCTCGCTGTTCCGTCCCGGCCCGGTGAAGTCAGACATGATCAGCCCGTTCCTCGATCGCCGTCACGGCTTCCAGCAGTCGAGCTACGCGCACGAGGTCCTGCGCCCGATCCTCGCCGAGACCAACGGCGTCGTCGTGTACCACGAGCAAGTCATCCGGGTCATCGCTGCGGTCACCGGATGCTCGCTCGACGACGCCGACTACGTCCGTCGGCATCTCGACGCCGAGCGACCCGCCGCGCCGGGCGATCCCGATTCGCGGCCAGGACGCGCGCCGGGAGCCGATGCGCCGGTCTACACGCACATGGACTTCGGTTGTGGAGCAGGCCGCGGCGGAGGCAACACGCAACGGATTCTCGACGACAGCCCGCCCGTCGGCGCGGAGTGGAGCAAGGGCCAGCGCGTTCATTACCACGGCGTCGCCGGGCCCATCGAGATCGCGCCGCCCGAGGACGACGTCGGCGCGTGGTTCAAGGCGGGGGCGGTGAGAAACGGCTTCACACCGCGCCAGGCGTCCGTGCTGTGGAAAGAGGTGTTCTCGTTTGCGTCGTTCGGGTTCTGCAAGAGCCACGCGGCCGCGTTCGCGTTGCCTACTTACGTATCTGCATGGCTCAAGACGCACCACCCCGCGGAGTTCCTCGCGGGGGTCCTTACACACGATCCCGGGATGTATCCCCGACGGTTGATCGTCGCCGACGCGCGGCAGATGGGGATTCCCATCTTGCCGGTCGACATCAACCGGTCTGATCGGGTCTACCGGGCCGAATGGGTTGGAGGGGAGGAGGCGGGGGTGGACCCCCTCCTTTGCTCAGACAGTCCTCGGAGCGCGGCGGAAGGAACTTCCGCTGCGCTCCTGCGGAACTCGCCGTCGGGGGCCGCACCACCGCCCCCTCCCGGTTCGGTCGGTAGTTGCGTTGATACCGGGCTCGGGTCTTCCTCGCCGTCTGGTTTTCTTCGCCGCGCAGAGCCAGGTTCAACTCGTCGGGGAGAGTTGACCGAGCCGTGGGGAACCCCGCTTGGGATTCGTCTTGCCTTTGCAGAGGTCCGGGATATATCGGATGCGGAGATGGATTCGATTCTCGAGGCGCGCAAGAGTGGGCCCTTTGCTTCGCTCGAGGATCTTTGGCGGCGGGCTGAGGTGTCGAGGCCGGTTCTCGAGAATTTGGTTCATGTGGGGGCGTTGGATTGTGTGGCGGGGGAGAGGTCGCGGCGGGAGTTGTTGTGGCGGGCGGTCGATCTTGCGTCGCAGCCGAAGACGCGCGTCGGCAGGCAGTTGTCGCTCTCGCTCGACGAGCCCATTCAGCAGGAGTTGCCCGGGTTGGCCGACTACGACGCGCGCGAGAGGACCGAGGCCGAGCTCGAGGTCACCGGCATCGACGCGCGCCATCACGTCATGGAGCACTATGCCGAGCTCACCGCCGAGCTCGGGTGCGTGTCGGCAGCCGAGCTCGGCGGGTGCCGCAATCGCTCCGAGGCGTGGGTCGCCGGAGTCAAGGTCGCGAGCCAGACCCCCGCGATCCGCAGCGGCCAGCGCATCATCTTCGTGACGCTCGACGAGCTCACCGGCCCCATCGACGTGACCGTCTTCGAGCGCGTACAGCCCCGGTGCGCGCGCACGATCTTCCACTCGTGGTTGCTCGTCGTGAAGGGCGAGGTGAGAAAGCGCGGCGGAGCGTCCCTCGTGCATCGCACCAATCCGACGAACGTCGGCATCACCGTCGTCGCCGACGAAGTCTTCGACCTCGCGCTGCTCGCGTCCGATCACCGGCGAGGGATGACCATCGGCGAGGCCCTCGATCGCCAGCGCCAGATCCAGGAGGTGCAGGGACTCGCTCCAGGAGGAGCCGACGACGCGCCGAGCCGGCTGTGGCATTCGAGCGGCGGCTCGGCCGGCCGCTGACTCACCACGCGGCTCATGAGACCCGAACGGGTCAGTAGAGTCGTGGAGCGTCCGGCCGTGGGAGCCGGTCACTGGGGAAAGAGAGGCGGATGGGCGGACATCGTGAGCTCGCGGGGTTCG
>DATBND010000256.1:0-7437 GCA_036554505.1 Actinomycetota bacterium
GACACCGAGCCGCCGGCGAAGCTGATCCACGTCGACTGCGGCCATGCGACCCACCCGGTGCTCGACTGCGCCCACTGCGGCGACCACCTGACCCTCAGGAACGTCTACGTCGACCCGGTGCGCATCGGGCCCTACGCAGGCAAACAAGCAGTCTCGGCGCCCGGCTAGCGAGCGACCGTCCTCGGCTTCGCACGCGAAAGAGCCCGGCCATCTCGGCCGGGCTCTTTGGAAGTTCTGTGTGGGTCGGTATCAGCCGCCGCGGACCCTGGCGTTGACGAAGCTGTAGTCGACCGTGATCTGGGGCTCGCCTGCGAAGCTGCAGTAGATGACCTCGTAGGTGCCCTTGCGGAGCGTCACGACCATGTTCTCGGGGGTGTTCACGTCGGCCCCGTCGGTGCCCGTGATGATGTTGCCCTTCGAGTCCTTGACCTCCATCGCCCAGTCCGACGCGTTGTGCGCCGTGAGGGTCAGGGTGCCGTTCTTCTTGGCCTTGAAGGGGTAGCTGTTGACGTCGGCCGGGCCCGGGGGAATCTGTCCCTCGCAGTGCTGGGTCGCATCGTTCTGCAGGGTGCTCGGGTCGGGCGTGGTGTCGGTGTAGGTCCACGTCCCACTGACGGGCTTCGGCTTCGCAGCTCCGACCGAGGCGATCATGCCCACGACGAGCATCGCCGCTGCTGCTGTCGCAAAGATCCGGTATGTCCGCATTTCTTTCCTCCTTGACGTTTGTCTTTCAGAAGGATGATTCGGCGTTTCTCGGCTATTCCTGCTTCACGGGGGTGACTCTTTTGGCGTCCCCGAGGGGCCCCCTTCGGGGACGGGCGAGGACTCGATACGCCCCCCGGCTACCCTCGGCCCGTGGCCGAGCAGCGGGTGCGAACGCCTATACGTGCGGTGTTGATAACCGGGACGATCGGCGCGGGCAAGACCGCCCTCGCCGAGGAGATCTCTTTGGTCCTGCACGAGCGCGAGGACCTGCATGCGCTGATCGACCTGGACGGGCTCTCCCAGTGCTATCCGGGATTGCCGCACGACCCATACAACGCTCGGCTGGGCTTCGCGAACCTTGCCGCGGTGTGGCCGAACTTCGTGGCGCGCGGCATCCGTTACGCGGTGCTCGCGCACCTCGTCGAACGCGCGTCCGAGATCGACGAGATAAGCGGCGCGATCACCGGCGCGGAGCTGACGGTCGTGCGAGTCGTTGCTCCTCCGGAGCTGTGTGCGACGCGCCTTCGTGCACGCGAGATCTCGCCGAGCATCCTCGAACGCCATCTGCGCCGCTCGCCGGTGCTCGATCGGAACCTCGACGAGCTCGGGATCGAGGAGTTCGCGGTGTCCAACGACGGACGTCCGATCCGCGACATCGCGCTCGAGGCTCTAGCCCGACTGGGCTGGCCGCGCGCGTAGACTGCGGCCGACCCAGTTAGGACCTCCGACGAAGGACGCGGACATGGAGCGACCGGAGCAAGCCCCCGAAGACGCGAGCGCCGACGAGTCCCCCGCAGAGGAGAAGGAGCGCGACGCCGCCGGCGTCGAGGACGAGGTCGACGAGGCCTCCGACAATTCCTTCCCCGCGAGCGATCCGCCCGCCTACTAGAAGAGCTCTAACCCTTGATGCGGAACCGCTCGAAGCCGCTGAGCTTCTCGCGCGCTCCTTCGAAACGGGCGCGCGCCCGGTAACGGCCGGGCTCCGCGCGGCCCCCTCCTCTGGTGCAATCTGCGTGGTCCTCGAGAGGTGGGCGACCGTTCTTCCACTGGCGCCACTTTCCCCGATAGACCTCGCGGTGGCCGTCCTCCCACCGCTCCTCGACGACCTGCTGCGTGTAGACGCGGCAATGTCCGCTCTCCCATATCTGGCGATCGCCGTCGTAGACCAAGAACGACGCGTACTTCGCGTAGGGCCAGCGCATCGTGCACGCCTCGCCGGAGACGTTCTCCACCGCTAGCTTCATGCTCAACGGCCTCTTTCTGCCGATTGCCCGCGTGCCGAGGTCGAAGTCGAGCGCGATGTCCTCGCGGGTGCAGCGTGGAGGGTCCTTCTCTTGAGCTCGAGCGCCGACGACTCCTTGCAGCAGGATCGAGAGCGCTGCCAGGCCGGCGAGAGCGCGTCGGGAGGTCATCAGAAAGGAACGTCCGCGGCCATGCGCCGCCTCGCCACCGACTGATCCCCCGTCGCCTCGATGACCGACGCGTCCGCGCGGCCGGCCAGGAAGCGACAGAACTCGACCGCGTCACCGGTCAGCTTCGTGTGCGGGCTCGAGCCGGCCACGAACGTCCCGCCTGCCCGGCCGGTCAACTCCAGGCGGACGTCGCCGGAGCCCCCGCGGCCCCACTCCCGCACGATGTCGGCCACGATCCGCGACTCGTCGGGACCGAGCTCGAGCTCGGTCCCGGTCGCGCGCGTGACGTCGATGCGATGCATGAACACGTCGCGCGTGAAGATGACGTTGCACAGATACCCGAGGTTCGACAGGCCGAAGGGCGGGCCGTAGATGGGCGTGTATCGACCATACCGTCCCCAGCTCGCGCGGCGGCGCACCATGCGCGGGAGGGCCTCCTCCATGCGTAGCAACAGGTCGGCGTTCGACATGGCTCGGCCGGCGTCGGCCTGGACCTGGTTCTGCGCGTCCAGGATGTTCCCGAGCTCTTTGCGCCGCCGCAGGGCCTCACCCACTTGACGTCTCGTCTCCTTTAACGACGTCAGCGATTGCGCCCACCCGTAGATATGAGAGGCGATGTCCTTGACCGACCACCCTTCGCAATCGGTCGGTGCGTCCCATTGCGCGTCGTCCAGCGAATACAGCGTGTGCAGTAAGGCCTTGTTCTGCGACTCCGCCAGGGCAGTCGCTTCCGGCTGGCGGATGCCGGGGATGTGCGCGATCTGACTCTCTCGAGCAATCGTCGTGGTCATGGCCGCCGCACCTCCATCCACCACTCGACGTACTCGCGGCACAGCCCGTCCTCGTCCAGGCGGATCTCCCAGAGGTTGACGTAGGCCTTTCCCGTCGACTTGTAGTGGGTCCGTCCCTTGACGATGCCGAGGTCCGCCGTCGCAACGAGCACGTCGTAGGTGAACTCCGTGTCGCCGGGCTCGTCCTTTGCCTCGAGCCACCCGGACACGATCTCGTCGTGGCCCGTCCAGGGGGCGGCGTACGGCTCGGTCAAGTATTTGCCGTCGGGCCTGAACAGACCCTTTATGTCGTCGGGATCGTTCGTGTTCCATGCATGCACGTAGCGGTCGATCCACCGGGCATAACGATCGGCGTCCATGTGCCAAGCGTAACGAGACGGGCTGCGGGCGGCCAACGCCCGGCGAGCGCTCCGCTCCGGCTGACTATGCTCCCCGGATGGAGATCATGGTGCGCGATCCGCGCACGGCCGAATGGAAGCGGACGCCGGACCTGTCGGATTTCCCGCCCGACAAACGCGCCCCCCTTCTGTGGGCCGACGTGGACCTGACCGACGCGAACGAACGAGAGCTCGCGCTCGTCGGCGAGGAGCTGGGCCTGCACCCGCTTGCGGTCGAGGACGCGTTGAACCCGCGGCAACGTCCGAAGCTGGAGGCATATCCCGATCACCTGTTCCTCGTGGTGCACGAGCTGAACGTCCGAGAGGGGCAACTCGAGGCTTCGCAGATCGCCTGCTTCATCGGCGAGAACTACGTCCTCACCGTTCACGACGCGGCCGATCGCCTTCTCGAGGTCGCGCGCCGGCGGTGGGACCGCGAGTGCGGCGTCGACATAGACGCGCACGTGAGCTACCTCGTGTACGTGCTCTTGGACACCATGGTCGACGACTACCAATCGATCGCGGACGGCCTGGAGGACGCGACCGAGCAACTCGAAGAGATCGTCTTGGAGCTGCCGACCGCCCCGGTCCAACGACAGATCTACGAGGTCAAGCAGCAGGTCTCGCGCTTACGACGGTATTCGTTACCGCTAGCGCGAACGCTCGACTACGTGTTGGGCGGCAACACCGGCGAGTTCTTTCCCGAGACGACCCACCAGCAGTTGCGCGACGTGAACGACCACTTGCTGCGCATCGCCGACCAGATCCGCAGCATCGACGACCTGACGAACGCCGCGCTCGAGGTAAACCGCCACGCACAGGCCGACTCGTTGAGCCAGATCAACAAGCAGCTGTCGGGCTGGGCCGCAATCTTCGGTGTCGCGACGATCATCGCCGGCATCTACGGCATGAACTACGCGCTCGTCCCCACCACCAGAGGCGTGACGGGCTTCTGGTTCGCCATCGGCGAGATGATCGTGGCGTGCACCGCGCACTACTTCTACTTCCGTAGAAAGGGCTGGCTCTAGTCGGTGCCCGTCGGTGTCCGGGTATAGATTGCTGATCTGGTGATCGGGGACATTCGATGAAGACACGATTGCTCGGCACGGCCGTGGCGGCCCTCCTGCTGATTCCTGCCGCCCTTCGTCCCGTGGCCGCGCAAGACGGCCCGGTTCAGCCTTATCGAGCCAACGACGGCAGCGTCACCTCGCTCAACGTGCTGCCCCCGGGACAAGGCCGTTACCTCAACAGCGCGGAGCTCGCCGCCGCGCAAGCCGGTGGGGAGCAGCCCGCGCACAACACCGACCAGCTCCGCTTGTACGAGTCGATCATCCAGGGCGCGCCCGACGTGACCGCGGACACGCTCGACCAGTACTTCAAGGACGCGTCGTTCGGCGTCAAGGAGGGTGACGTCGCGTCCGAGTACGAGCCACGCGCCGGGACCGTCGTCGTGCGCGACACGAGCTACGGGGTGCCGCATGTCTACGGCCAGACGCGGGCAGACGTCATGTTCGGCGCGGGTTACGTGACCGGCGAGGACAGGCTCTTCATGATCGACACGCTTCGTCACGTCGGCCGGGGGCGCACTTCCGAGTTCCTCGGCGCCAGCCCCGCGAACCTGGCGATGGATCGCGCCGCCTATCGAAGCTCCGGCTACACCGAGGAGGAGCTGCAGGCGATGATCGACCGTCTCACCGACGTCGACCCCGAACTCGGAAAGATCGTTCAGGAGGACGTCACCGCGTACACGGCCGGGATCAACCAGTACATCGAGGAAGTGTCGACTGACCCGTCCAAGCTGCCGGGCGAATACGTCGCGCTGCAGCAGGCACCCGAGCCGTGGTTGGAGACCGACACGGTCGCGGTCGCTTCTCTAATCGGTTCACAGCTCGGGGTCGGGGGCGGGGAGGAGCTGTCCAATGCGGCCTTCGTCGCGGCGCTCGAGCAGGAGGGCCACTCCCGCAAGAAGGCGCTGTCGATCTTGCGCGACCTGAAGTTCACCGACGATCCGGAGGCGCCGGTAACCATCAAGAAGCGTTTTCCGTACCTCACCGATCTCGGAAAGGTGAACCCACGTTCCGTTGCTCTCCCCGACGACGCGTCGGCCGCGGCGAGCTCCGCTGAGCTCGCGGACGCGCCGGCTCGCATAGACGGCCCCTTCGGCCCGATAAGGATGGGGTTCCCCGACGGCGCGAGCAACGCGCTGCTCGTGGGTGCGAAGGCGTCGAAGACCGGACGCCCCCTCGCCGTCATGGGCCCCCAGACCGGGTACTGGTCTCCCGAGATCCTCATGGAGATGGACCTCCACGGACCGGGCATCCACACGCGCGGAGTCGGCTTCCCCGGCATCTCCCTGTACACGCTGTTGGGCCGCGGCGCCGACTACGCGTGGAGCGCGACCTCTGCAAACGGCGACCAGGTCGACATCTTCGCCGAGAGACTGTGCAATCCCGACGGCGGCGAGGTCACCGAGGACAGCACGCATTACCTGAAGAGCGGCAAGTGCACCGAGATGTACACACGCACCGACGAGTGGGCCGCCAAGCCGTCCGCCGGTGGGATGCCCGACCCGAGCCAACCGTCGGTGACGGTGTCCATGACGACGCAGCGGACCGACAATGGCATCGTCCAAGCCCGGGGGACGGTCGACGGCAAGCCCGTTGCGTTCGTCGCGCAGCGAGCCAGCTTCGGCAAGGAGGTCGACTCCGCCCTCACGTACGTGGAGATCAGCGACCCGTCGAAGATCAACGGGGCGAAGGACTTCCAGCGCGCGTTCGCCCGCTTCACGTTCACGTTCAACTGGTTCTACGTCGACGGCAAGGACATCGCCTATCAGCTCGGCGGAGCGCATCCTCAGCGGGCAAAGGGTGTCGAGCCGAACCTTCCGACGTGGGGCGACACCGGCAAGTGGCAATGGCGAGGCGTTCTCTCCTTCGCGGAGACGCCGAAGGCGATCTCGCCGAAGACCGGATACATGACCTCGTGGAACAACAAGCAGGCCCCCGGGTGGGGAGCGGCCGACGGCCAGTACGGGTTCGGGTCGGTGCACCGGGTGCTTCCGCTGACCGACGGCCTCGAGCGCTACATCAAACGCGGTAAGAAGATGACTCTCACCGACGTCGTGAACGTGATGGGCGACGCCGCGACCGTCGATCTGCGCGGCTACGCAGTTCTCCCGTGGATGCTGAAGGCCCTCGGGAAGCCGTCGAACGACGAGATGAAGACCGCCATCGACCTCCTGAAGGCGTGGCACGGCTCGGGCTCGCACCGGCGCGACAAGGACGAGGACGGCTCCTACGAGAACGCCGCCGCCGTGGCCCTCATGGACCAGTGGTGGCCGCGCGCGACCGAGGCGGTCCTGCGGCCGGTGCTGGGTAACGCGTACGCGGCTCTGCCCTTCGGCATCGACGACAAGCCCGGCCCGGTGGGGAGCGCGTACATCTCGGGGACGTACGGGCATCTTCAGAAAGACCTACGAACGATCCTGGGCGAGCGCGTCAAGGGGAAGCTCTCGAGGGTCTACTGCGGCAAGGGGAAGCTCAAAGCGTGCCGGGCGGACCTCCAGAAGAGCCTGGCCGATTCGATCGACGCGTTGACCTCGGAGTTCGGCGCCGACCCTTCGACGTGGAACCCCGACGAGGGCGTCGACAGCGTTGTCTTCACGCCCGTCGGCGTCCAGGGCCAGCGCGCGATGCAATGGCTGAACCGCCCGACCTTCCAGCAAGCCGTCGAGTTCCGGCCCTGATCGATGGGACTCTTCAGCGGGCACGAACCCCAAGAGGCGCAGGTGATGGGCCGCACGCTTCGGTGCGAGATCTGCCACCACACGCTCTTCTATCAGCGCGAGGGCAAGATCCAGACGACCGCCATGACGTTCTTCGATCTCGACTGGGCAAACGCGAGCGCGTCGTGTCTCGTCTGCGCGCAGTGCGGATACGTGCACTGGTTCTTGCCGACTTAAGTCTCGGAAACGACAGCGCATGACGTGGTCTGGCGATACCGGGCAGATCGAGGTGCAGCAGCGCGGGCAGGTGGCCGTGCTGCTGCTCAACCGCCCCGACAAGCTGAACGCGTTGAGCGTCCCGATGCTCGAGGACGTCGGCTCCGGCCTGCGTCAACTGGGCCGCGGCGGGGAATGCGGGGCGATAGTCG
>DATBND010000297.1:0-4416 GCA_036554505.1 Actinomycetota bacterium
CTGCGTCGACACCCGCCGAGAACGTCTTCGTCGGAATCGGGGTGCACGTCGGCGACGTGTTCGTCCCGGGATTCGGGATCACCGACAGCGAAGGGAAGGTCTTGATCAACCTGAAGCTGCCCTCCTACATGAAGCCGGGGACCGCGTCGATCGCCGCGTATGCATGGAACGTAGTGCACGAGTCGCCGTGCTTGCGCGTCGAGGAGGACGGCTACTCGTCGTATCCCGAGGCGTTCGAGGTGACGCGCTAGCGATCGCCGGGTGGCTCGGGCTCGTGCTCGTGCAACGGCTCGACCAGCAGGACGAGACCCTCGGTCGCTTTGACCTCTACCTTTGCTCCCGCGGCGATGCCCATCTCCATCGTGCGCGCACGCCATAGCGTGCCCTTCGTGAGGACCGTGCCCTCCGGGGCGATGTCCGTGGTCGCCTCTCCGACGGTGCCGACGAGACCCTCGTCGTCACTGACCGGTCGGCGCAGCCGCACCCGCAGGGCCGCCGTCATCACCGAGACGAAGAAGACGATCGTTATCACCACCGCGACGCCGATCGCTACCGGGGAGAGGCGAAGCGGCTCGGCCGCTCCGGAGAACAAGAATGCCGATCCGGCGGCGAGCGCGACGAGACCGAGCGCCGACGGGGGGCCGAGCGCCGCGGCGTGCAGGTCGAGCAGCAACAGGCCGATGCCCGCGGTAACGAAGAGCAGCGCGCCCCAATTCGTAGGCAGGATGCTGAGCGAGTAGATCGACAGGGCGAGCGAGCCGACGCCGACGATCGCCGCGAGGCCTATGCCCGGGTTGTAGAGCTCGAAGATCAATCCGAACAACCCGGCAAGGAACAACAGCAACGCCACCTTCGGATCGGTGACGGCGTGTAGCAGCCGCTGCAACGGATCCATCTGAGCGAACCGGATCGTCACGCTCGGCGCGCCGACTGCCTCGTCCCATGTCTCGAGGGTCACGTCGTCCACAACCGTCCCGTCGATCGCCTGGAGGAGGTCGCGAAACGACGACGCGGCTCCGTCCACGTACCCGGCCGCCGCGGCCTCCTCCGCATCGACGGCGTGTTCCGCGACGTCCGTCCCGACGGGTCGGGTGATCAACGGACCACGTCCGAGGACTTGCCAGACCTTGAGCACCCCCCCGACGTCGGTCCCATCGAGCGTCACCGGCGACATCGGGCCGAGCTCGGTCGAATCCGCCGCGTACGCGACGTCGGCCGCGTACACCAAGATCGCTCCCGTCGACGCGGCGCGCGCGTCGCGCGGCGCGATCCAAGCAATGACGGGAACGGTCGCGTTCCGAACGGCGGCGACGAGCTCTTGGTTCGAGACCTGCAACCCGCCGGGCGAATCGATCTGAAGGATCACGGCGTGCGCGTTGGCCGCCTCCGCTCGATCCAATCGGTCCACGATGTAGCGCGCAACGGGAGGATCGATGACGCCCTCGACCTGGACGACGTAGACGACGCGCGCCGTGGTCTGCGCGGGCGCGGGAGCCGCAAGCGCAAGTGACCCCGCGCACAGCAGCACGAACCACAGGATGGCGCGCAGGCCCGATGAAGTACGTGGCCGGCGCGCACTACACCACCCCCGCGTTCGTCTCGACGATCGCGGCGCAGTACACCACCCCCGCGTACTACACCAGCCCCGCGTACTACACCACCCCCGCGATCGTCTCGACGATCGCGGCGTACTACACCGCCCGATATGCACCATAGGTGCATGCTCGCAGCATTCTGGGCCGCGCGTGAACGGGATTCGAGCCCCGATGGAGTAGAAAGCTCGTGTGCGCATCGAAGAATTCCTCGCGCCGCGAATACTGATCGTCTCGGGGAAGGGCGGCGTCGGAAAGACGACGATCTCCGCCGCCCTCGCCCTCGTCGCCGCGCGTAGTGGGAGAAAGGTCTGCGTCGCCGAGGTCGACCGCAAAGGGTCGCTCGCCAAGTTGCTGGGAGGCGAGCCGGTGGGTTACGAGCCGGAGGAGCTACACCCCGGCGTATGGGGAATGGGCATCGTGCCGGAGGACGCGCTCGCCGAGTACTTGAACGTCCAGTACCACATGAAGCGCATCTCACGGCTCTTCACGAACACGCACTTCGTCGACTACATCACGACAGCGGCCCCCGGCCTCAAGGACATCCTCGTGCTCGGCAAGATCTGGTACCTCGAACAAGGCCCGTCGAGCGGAGGCAGCAAGCACGTCTTCGACACGATCATCGTGGACGCACCCGCAGCCGGGCACATGCTCACGTTTCTCGCTGCGCCGATGGGCCTCGCGAACATGGTCAGCGTCGGCCCGGTGCGGCGCCAATCCGATTGGCTCGTCGAGATGCTGCGCGACCCGAAGCGCACGCGCGCGCACCTCGTCACGCTCGCCGAGGAGATGCCGGTGTCCGAGACCATCGAGACGGCGAACGCGCTGCAGTCGCGCATCGGGATCGACTCGGGCGCGGTCTTCGCGAACGGCATCTATTCGGAGCTCCTCGACGTCGACGAGGAGAAGGAGCTCGACGCCATGGCGTCGCAGAAGCGCGTCGACGAGCTTGCGATCGAAGCGAAGACGGTGGGACTGACGCTCGACGACGAGGACCTCGAGGCTCTGGTGGGATACGCGCGTTTCCTCGGGGCCCGCCGGGCGATCCAATCGGCGCACCTCGATCAGCTCCGGGAGTCGATCGAGGATCCCGTCGTGCAGATGCCGTTTCTGTTCTCGGCCGGGCTCGCGCTTCCCGACATCGAGACCCTTGCGGATTCGATCGAGGCGTCGGTGGAGTCGCTGTGAACCCGATCGCGGAGATCGCCGCGCACAAGGAGATCATCGTCTGTGCAGGCTCGGGCGGCGTAGGAAAGACGACGACGGCGGCATCCATCGCGATGCAGGCCGCGCTCGATGGGCGAAAGGCGGCGGTGCTCACGATCGACCCGGCGCGCCGCCTCGCGTCCTCGCTCGGTTTGAAGGAGCTCACGAACGAGCCCACCAAGGTCAGCGCGAAGAAGTTCTCCGCCGCCGGGCTGACCCCGAAGGGCGAGCTCCACGCCATGATGCTCGACACGAAGAGCACCTTCGACAAGGTCGTCATGCGCTACGCGCCGTCGAAGGAACAGGCCGAGAAGATCATCCAAAACCGTTTTGCGCAGAGCATCTCGACGACGCTGTCGGGCACGCAGGAGTACATGGCGCTGGAAAAGCTCTACGAGCTCCACGCCGAGGGCGGATACGATCTGCTCGTCATCGACACGCCGCCGACTCGCAACGCGCTGGACTTCCTGGACGCACCCAAGCGCGTGACCGAGTTCTTCGACAGCAAGGTCCTTCGCTGGTTCCTGCTCCCGTACATGAAGGCGGGGGGCGGGATGATGCGTTTTGCCAACGTGGCCGCGTCGACGTTCCTCAAGATCGTGCAGCGAATCGTCGGGGCCGACGTGCTAAAGGACACGGCCGAGTTCTTCGGTAGCTTCGAAGGCCTGTACGAAGGGATGAAGCAGCGGGCGCGTGAGGTCGCCAACCTCCTTCGCTCGGACTCGACGTCGTTCATCGTCGTGACGTCACCGGCCGAGGACTCCGTCAACGAGGCGACGTTCTTCGCATCCAGGTTGAACGAGTCCGGGCTCCCGTTCGGCGCGCTCGTGGTGAATCGCGTGCATCCCAAGCTCGGCGACGGCATCGGGGTCAAGCCACGCCAGCTCTCGAAGCTCGAGAAGGGTGGAGAGGACGCACGACTCCTCGCGAAGCTCCTCGAGAACGAGGAAGCGTTCATGCGCGTCGTCGCGCTCGAGGAGCAGAACCTCGACCTGCTCGCGCGCAAGATCCCCCGCCATCGCTGGGTGCGCGTGCCCTACCTCGAGCAGGAGGCGGTCGACTTCCCGGGCCTCGTAGCCATCGCGGACCAGTTATTTGGTTAGTCGTCGACGTCGGGGCCGCCTCCGCTCCTAGCGCGGCGGACAGTCCTCGAAGACAACCAGCGTTCGATCGCGGGGGTCGAGGCGCAGTTAGGATCGGTTGAGATGATTGCGGCCCGTGCCATCGAGGGACTCGTCGGAGTGCTGACCATCGGCTCCGGCATCTTCGTGCTCTACATGCTCGTCGACCTCCTGCGCCTGCGCGCGGCCGCCACGGGCCCCGCGTACAAGGGCGGGCTCGGGCAATGGTCGTGGGCGGCCCATCGCATCACCGGCGTCTTGGTCTTGGCCTTCCTGTTCGGGCACATCGTCGACACGTTCGCGGTCGGATTCGGGCCGGAGCTCTACGACGAGACGATCTCGCTCTACAAGCAGTGGTGGTTCAAGCCGTTCGAGGTCGCCCTCATAGCCGCGGTGCTCTTCCATGCCCTGAACGGCCTGAGGATCATCTTGTTCGACTTCTGGCCGGGCCTCTCCCGCAAGCAACGGACCTTCGCCTACGCCGAGCTCGTGCTCTT
>DATBND010000318.1:0-20038 GCA_036554505.1 Actinomycetota bacterium
CTTCAGGTCCTCGAGTGACTTGAGCCCCGAGTCGCTTGCCGCAACGACGAGGTCGGGCTCGTACTTCGCGATCGCCTCGACGTTCGGCTCGAAGCCGGACAGCTCGGTGGTCGGTACGTCCGGCGGATAGTCCGACTGGTCGTCGACCGCCAGGACCTGGTCGCCGGCGCCGATCGCGAAGAGGATCTCGGTCGCGCTCGGAGAGAGCGACACGATGCGCTCGGGCCGGGACTCGATCGTGATCGGGCCGTTCGCCGCGTCCACCGTTACCGGAAAACCGGCGCTCTCGGTAGCCGGTGGTGCTCCTTGGCCTCCGTTGGACGCGTCGTCCCCGCATCCGGTGAACGCGAGCGCGAGCGTCGCTGCTACTGCGATCCGGACTGCCGTGCTGCGGGACCTCCGGCGACGCAGCGATCGTCGAGACGATCCCGGGGGCTGCAACATCAGCGCCTCCTCCCTGGCCGAGCGCGCGGCCCGTCGGGCCGACCTCGCGCGGGAGGCAAAGAGAAAGCCCCCGACCCTTACTCGGAGGCTGTCTGAATCGACACCCTGGACGCGAGGGACGGCTCACCCCCGAGGCAGGTCTCCTGGCTTCCGGATCGCAGCTCCCCCGAACCTTCCCAGGGCGTGTGCCCCAGTGGCATGTCTCGGGATCGCTCCCCGGTCACAGTGGCGCGACCGCGCCGGTCTCTCACCGGCTTCCCTCGAGGCCCGAGCGGGATGCCGTCCCGCCCGAGGCCGACCTCGGGAGTCATTCAGTTGTCCGCACGATTCTGGCCGATGGGTCGGCGCGGGGCAAGTCCCGCCGCACGCGCCTACACATAGTCGGGGAACGTGCGGTGCACGAGGTACATGAGGTACACGGCGTACCGCATGGACCGCATGGACCGCATGGACCGCATGGACCGCATGGTCCCCACCCCTATAGGTGCAGCAGACTCTGGCGGGGAGTCGGGTCCGGGGGGATAATCTGCGATGAAAGGGAGCAGGCCGGGTGGCCGCGGCTCGGGCCAAGGCAGAGGCGAATCGTCTCGACGATTCGCCAAGGCAGAAGGTCCCGGGTCGAGGAAAGTCCGGACTCCACAGGGCAGGACGCTGGGGAAATCCCAGGCGGGGCGACCCGCGGAAAGTGCAACAGAGAGCAGACCGCCTGCCGGTTCGCCGGAGCGAATGGTCTCGACGATTCGCCGAAGCAGCGAGCAGGTAAGGGTGAAAGGGTGAGGTAAGAGCTCACCGGCGTGCCGGGCGACCGGCACGGCCAGGCAAACCCCGTCCGGAGCAAGACCAAGCAGGGGCATTGGGTGGCCCGCCTTCGCAGAAGCGAATCGTCTCGACGATTCGCCGAGCAAAACGCCCCGGGTAGGTCGCACGAGGCGGACGGCAACGTCCGTCGCAGATGGATGGTCACCGCCGCCGCGTTCAGAGCTTCATGGGCCGGCGGCACAGAATCCGGCTTACAGGCCGGCTCCCGATTGTGGGCCCCCACTCGATCCTGGGTGGGGGCCCTCCCTTTTGTCCCCGGCGCGCGCCGGGGGTGGCGCCGGGTGTTGTCCCCGGCGCGCGCCGGGGGTGGCGCCGGCTCTTCGTAGACCCCTGAGACCCTTCGTTTCCAAGTAGGTGTAGGCGCTCTCGCGGACCCGGCCGGTAGGGGTGGCAGACTCTGGCGATGCAGTCACCGCCCGGGCCCGAGAGGCTGAGCACCCCGCGCGCCTGGCTCAAGGCGGTGGCCGCGCTCCTCTTCGTTGCGGGACTGGGCGTCGCGCTGGCGATTCCGGTCCTGAGGAGCTCCGACGCGTCGCCCACCTCGAGAGAGCGCCGCGAGCCTCGCCCGCGAAAGAACAGGACCACGGTTCCCACGAGCCCGTCGCCACGTCCCGAGAAGCCCTCTCCGACTCCCACGCCCACCCCGACGCCGAGCCCCAGCGCCACGGCCCCCGAGGTCTCCGCCAATCGCTTCGCGACTCCCTATCCGGAGCACTGCCTCGACGCCGTCACACCCCCTTCCGGACCCGGCCTGGTCGCGGCGTACGACGGCAGGGAGGTGGCGGTCGCTCCCGCAACCGGTGGAGGCGGCGCGACCTTCAGAGTCGACCCCCCGATCGCATGGAGCCCCACGGGAGACGTGCTCGCGACCGGGGGCGGCAAGCTCTGGACCGTAGAGGGAGAGCGCGCCGGTCGTCTCTTCGCCGGGGTAGGTGGTCAGTGGGCATGGTCGCCGACAGCCAACTGCGCGATCCAGGCCTCGGAGGAAGGTCTCGTCGTGTCCTCCATCCACGGTCCGGACAAGCTGTTGACCTCCATCGGCGCGCTCGACTTCACGATCTCGCCGGACGGCACCCGCGTCGCGTGGATCCACGCGTACGACGACGGGAGCGCGAGCCTCCTCTTCGGCAACCTCCGAAAAGGGACGATCAGAGAAGGGCTCCCTCCCGTCGACGAAGGGACGATCGCGTTGCGAGGCTGGGCTCCCGATGGCGTGACGGTCCTCTACTCGATCGAGGGTGAGCGCCCGGGCGAGGCGCTCCTCGGCGTCGCCGGCGGTGAGGGCCCAGAGCCCTATTCGGGCGACGAGGTCGTTCCTTCATCCGACTCGCTGAGCGACTGCGGCTCGGAGCTCCTCGGCGTGGTGGGCCCCTCCAGAGGCCCCAACGCAGAGAACCGACTGGCGCTGTTGAGCGCGGGCGAGGAGCCCGACGATCTGACCGGCACCGGGTTCGTGTACGCGTCGCCGTCGTGTTCCGCGGACGGGGCATATGCGGTTGCCGTGCGCGCGCCGAGTGACGGCGGCCGACGTCGTCTCGTCCTGCTGCAGGTCGGCGGCGGGTCAGAGAGCATTCTGACGACCGGAAACTACGCGGACGAGCACGCGGAGTGGGCGGACGCCTGGAGCGCCGCGCTCGTGGTGCGAAAGGCACCCGGACGCGAGCCGGAGGTGTGGTTCCTCGAAGGCTCGACCGCACAGCCCATCGGCGTGACGCTCGACCCGGCGGTCGCGTACTACGGCTCGCCGAGCTGGTCGGTCGTGCTGGACTGGACCGCGACCGCGCCGACCGGCGCTCCGTCGGGGTAGGACGACATCACTGAGGGAGGGAGGAATCGATGACGAGAACGACGATCACGACGGATGCGGCCCCCGCGGCGGTGGGCCCGTACTCGCAGGCGATCGCTGCGAACGGGCTCGTGTTCTGCTCGGGCCAGATACCGCTCGACCCCACGACCGGCGAGCTCGTCGACGGCTCGATCGGGGATCAGACGCGTCGCTGCATGCAGAGCCTCGCGGCGGTGCTGGAGGAAGCGGGCTCGAGCGTCGATCGCATCGTGAAGGTGACGGTGTATCTCGCGGACATCGCCGACTACGCGGACTTCAACACCGCCTACGGCGAGTTCGTGGGTGACTCGCCCCCGGCGCGCGCCGCGTTTGCGGTGAAGGACCTTCCGAAGGGCGCGCGCATCGAGATCGAATGCATCGCGCTGGTGGGAGAGTGACGGCGCTACTTGCCCTCGCCGACGACCTGCTCGCCGAAGACGATCTTGACCTCCCGCTCGGTTGGCTCGCCCTCGACGGGCGTGAGGCCGGCCTCTTCGGGCGTCTCGGCCGTCTGCCGTTCGACGTAGGCCTCGAGCTTGCTCATGAGAAAGAGGAGGCCGACGATTGCGAGCGGCCACGTGATCAAGACGGCAAGGAGGAACCACTGATACGGAGTCATCCCGCAAAGTGTCGCAAAACATGAGCCCCTCGGTGGCGGATATCCGCCGATTGGTCGACCGCGACCGCCTGGTGGAGCGCCTGCGCACGCTGGTTCGGACGCCTTCGGAGAACCCTCCGGGCGAGGAGGCCGCCGCAGCGGAGGTCGCGGCGCGCTACTGCACCGAGCTCGGGCTCGACGTGTCGACCGCCGCGGCCGAGCCCGATCGGCCCAGCGTCATCGCCCGCTGGGAGGGCGGGGCCGGGCCGACCCTCGGCTTCTGCTCGCACATCGACGTCGTGCCCGCCGGGGACCCGGGGTTGTGGGAGCTGGATCCGTACGGCGCCGACATCGTGGACGGTCGCATGTACGGGCGCGGCTCGTCCGACGCGAAGGGCCCGATAGCGGCCGCATTGGAAGCCGTCGCCGTGTTGCGCGCGGCGAACGTCGAGCTCGGCGGATGTCTCGAGCTCGAGCTCGTCTCGGACGAGGAGGCCATGGGGTTCAAAGGTGCGGGTTATCTCGTCGAGCAGGGGATCGTCCGGCCCGACTTCGCCATCGTCGGCGAGCCGACGTCGTTACGCGTCGTGCGCGCACAGCGCGGCGCGTGCTGGTTCCGCATCATCGCGCGCGGCGTCGCGGGGCACGGCTCCGCGCCGGAACGCGGCGTCAACGCGATCAAGCACATGGCCGAGATCGTGTCGCACCTCGAAGAGACCGTGCCCGACATCTCGCACCCGGTGCTCGGGGGCCCGAGCATCAACGTCGGAACGATCCGTGGGGGCGAGAAGGTGAACGTCATACCCGCGTCGTGCATCGTCGAGGTCGACCGCCGATCGATCCCGCAGGAGTCGAAGGAGGACGTCGAGGCTTCAGTCGCGGCCGCGCTCGACAAGGCGCGCGAGCGGTACCCGGACCTCGACGCAACGGTCGAGATGGCGTTCTACGGCAAGCCGTTCGAGATGGACGAGAACGCGTCGGTGGTCGGCGCGAGCGCGTCCGCTGTCGCGGACGCGACCGGAGCCGAGGCCGAGCTCGTCGGGTTCCGAGGGGCATCAGACGCGCGCTTCCTTGCTGAGGCGGGGGCCGAGGTCGTGGTGCTGGGCCCGGGGGACATCACGCTCGCTCACACCGCGCGCGAGTCGATCGATATCGACGAGCTCGAGCGAGGGACCGTCGCCTACGCGCTCGCGTTCGCTCGTCTGCTAGCCCCGGCCTGAGCTCCGGGCTACGCTCGGCCCGATGACGGAACAGTTCTCGTGGGGTCACACGATCTCGAAGGTCCTCTCCGGGCGGTCGCTCGACGAGGAGGAGACGGCGGCCGCGATGGCCGAGATCATGGAGGGCGCCGCCACGCCCGCTCAGATCGCCGGGTTCGTCGTGGCACTGCGCGCCAAGGGCGAGACGACCGACGAGATCGTCGGTTTGGTCCGCTCGATGCGGTCGTTTGCGGAGCGCGTCGAGATCGAGGGCGAACTGCTCGACACGTGCGGGACCGGCGGTGACCGCACGGGAACTTTCAACGTGTCGACCGCAGCCGCGATCGTGTGCGCGGGGGCCGGAGCGAGGGTCGCAAAGCACG
The DNA here is from genome assembly GCA_036554505.1 of Actinomycetota bacterium. Taxonomy (GTDB): domain Bacteria; phylum Actinomycetota; class CADDZG01; order CADDZG01; family WHSQ01; genus DATBND01. Next base: position 5,269 of record DATBND010000318.1, read on the forward strand.
GCAACCGGGCCGCGTCGTCGCGGTGTGGCTCCGCCGACGTTCTCGAGGCGTTGGGCGTCAAGGTCGACCTTCCGCCCGAGGGTGTCGCTCGCTGCATCGAGACGGCCGGCATCGGCTTCTGCTTCGCGCCGGTGTTCCATCCCGCGATGCGTCACGCGGGAGTGCCGCGGCGCGAGCTCGGCGTCGCGACGATCTTCAACTTCCTCGGGCCACTCACGAACCCGGCGGGCGCGCGCCGCCAGGCTCTCGGAGTCGCCGATCCCGCGATGGTGGAGCGGATGGTCGAGACGCTCGGACGCCTCGGCAGCGAGCGCGTGCTCGCGTTCCACGGAGCGGACGGGCTCGACGAGCTGTCGACGTCCGGCCCTTCACAGGTCGTCGAGCTCGCCGACGGACAGATCACGCGCTGGACCATCGACCCGGCCGAGCTCGGCATCGACCCTGCCCCGACCGAAGCGCTCGCCGGGGGCGACGCGTCGCAGAACGCGCAGATGATCCGAGACCTCCTCGAGAGTGAGCCCGGCCCCCGGCGCGACGTCGTCGTGTTGAACGCGGCCGCGGGCCTCGTCGCGGCGGGGATCGCGGCCGACATGGCCGCCGGTCTCGAAAAGGCGCGCGCTGCGGTCGACGACGGCTCGGCGAAGTCGGCGCTAGACCGAATGATCGAGGTCTCGACCGCCTGAGCCCGCCGTAGTCGCCGATCGTTACTAGTCGTCCGACTCGACGCGGGGTTCGCTGAAGGGGATCGAGTCCATGTCGGGCGGACCGGGATCGGAATCACCGATCAACTCGACCTCCGGAGGTCCCGGATCCCCGGGCTCGACGAGCTCCTCCGGAGCAGGATCGTTCGATTCTGGGCGATCTTCCGTGGAATCAGTTTCGCGCCTCACCGCAGTGGCCGGTTGCACTCCACGGAAGTCACTGAGCCGTACGGTTCATGACACGACTAGGCGAGGAGACGGGCGAGGAGACGAATGACTGAAGTACAGAGAGCCGAGGACGACGGCTACGCGTCAAGAGGTCGGCCGCGACTCTTTCTCTGCGCTGATCTCTGAGCAGCTCGGAGAAGAGAGGGCGCGTTCGGTTGACTCCGGACTCCAAGCGCTATCTCGCTGCAGCGGTAGGCGCGTTCGCCATCGCAGGGGTGCTCGGTATCTTCACGAACAAGCCTCTGAAATACGAGGAGCCGAGTACCGACTGGCTCCGCTCGCTTACAGCACCAACCGTTTGGAACGAAGCGAGTGATGCCATTGCTTCGCGGAGGGCGGCGCAGTCCCGGGTGAACACCATTGATTCCTTTCGCCGCAGAAACGTTCTGAAGGTGCACCTCCTTGCGGGCGCAATCACGTTCGAGGTGGCAGGAGTTGGGCTGGTCCGCCACGGGCCTAATCGCGCTGCTTGTCTGGCCCGGCCACGTTTGACGAGCTCGGCGTGCGGGCCTTGAAGCGATTGGACGGAGCCGATCCCACGTGTATCGCCCAACCGCGCGACGCGTAAAGGATCCGGACGTCGCCGTTCGCCCGGCGGAGCCACGCGTCGATAACCCGCGTCTCGCGCGCGACCGACGATTCGAGCCACCGTCCTACCCGCGCCGAACGCGCGGCGTCGAGGAGGCGGCGGACGGTCGCGGCGGAATCCCCGGACGCATCGGTCGCAGCGGCGAGCTGGCCGTCCCGTATCAACACCGCGCGGTCGTCCACACGTAGCACGACGTCCCCCGCGTCCACTAGGGAGCGAGCGGTCGTCGTCGCGATGAGGGCGCGCTCGAGGAGAGCGCCGCGATCGCGCACCGCGGCGGCCTCCTCGAAGCGGTCCTGGGCGGCGAGCGCGCTCATCCGAGCGGCCATGCCCTCGACGACGACGCGGGCCTCGCCCGCAAACGCCCCTGCGATCGCGTGGAGGTCGCGGCGGGCGAGCTCCGGGTCGCGCGCGCGACACGTCCCGAGGTCGGCGAACGCGCATCCGCCGCACCGCTCCGGCCGGCCGCATCGATGGATCGCGAACGCGTCTCGTAACGCGTCGATCAGCTCGGCCACGGCCTTGCGGGCATTGAACGGTCCGACGTACAGCGCGCCGTCGTCCTTCGGCGCGCGGCACGGGCTCAGCTTGGGGACGGGCCGGCTCGCGATCTTCAGATACCGCGTCCGGCCGACCGCCCGGCGCGGTTGTAGGGAGGGGTCTCGCTCTGGATCGCGCGCGCTTCCGCGACCTCGGCCTCGAGCGTCGTCTCGTGCGGCTCGGCACGGATCGACGCGGTCTCGCGCAAGAGATCTCGGATACGCCGCCGAGGGTCTCCGTAGAAGTACGAGCGCACGCGTGCGCGGAGATCCGAGGCCTTGCCGACGTAGAGCGTCTTGCCGCTGGGCCCGACGAAGCGATACACGCCCGGGCGGTTCGGGAGGCCGTCGGTGAGCCTGATCTTCTCGAACGTCCCGTCTATTCGAGACGCCGAGAACGCGCACAGGTCCTCCAGCGTCGTGATGCCGTAGCCCGCAACCCGCTCGATCAGGTGGTGCAACACGTCGGTCGTTGCGAGCACGTCCGCGAACGCCCGGTGCACGGGCTGGTGTGCGCACCTCAGATGACGGGCGAGGGTCGCGAGCTTCGCGTCGCGGACCTCGCCGGCGAGCACCTTGCGCGCGAGCAACGCGGTGTCGACGACCGTGTTCTGCAAGCGGTCGTACCCGCCCGCTTCGAGCGCTCGATTGAGGAAGCCGGTGTCGAAGCGGGCGTTGTGGGCGACGAGGACGCAGCCTCCGGCGAACTCCAGAAACGCGGGGAGAACGGCCTCGATCGGGGGGGCCTCCACGAGGAGGTCGTCGGAGATCCCCGTCAAGAGGCGGACGAACGCCGGGACCGGCCGCCCCGGGTTGACGAGCGTCTGGAACGTCCCGACCACCTCGCCACAGCGGACCTTCAACGCGCCCACCTCGGTGATCTCGTCGTCGAGCGGGGATCCGCCGGTCGTCTCGAGGTCGACCACGCAGAACGTCACCGTCGAAAGGGGCGCGCCGAGCTCCTCGAACGACCGCTGACCAAGCATCCGGCCACAGTAGCGAACATATGTTCGGTACTCAAGATACTCAAGATACTCAAGATTCGACCTATGCCGTGGGGGCAGGACGATCGAGACGCGTCTAGAACAGCGTGTCTGTACAGGAAGTAGGCGGATACCCACCAATTAGAGTGAAATTCGAATGATCAAGGACCTCACCGACATCGCTGCCCCGAGCGAGGCGGAGCTCGAGCGCACGCTCAGCTCGCTGCGCCAGGACTCCGAGGTCGCGCACGTCCTACTCGGCCTCTCCGCCGCGCTCGCCCAGGTCCAATCGGTGGAAGAGACGCTGCAGCTGGCCGTGACGATGGTGCCCGAGCTCCTGGGGGCCGATCGAGGCTTCGCCGCCGGCCTCGATTCGATATCCGGGAGGTTCCGGATCGACGCCCTCGCCGGGTTCGACTCGGAGCTCGAGAAGCTGATGTACGAGCTGGCCGAGGGCGCCAACCTGCCTTTGCTCCAGGCGGCGCTGACGGGCGGGGAGCCGATCTTGATCCCGGACGCGACGGCCGACGAGCGAATCTCCGCCGACGACGCTGCACGGCGGCGCCTAGGGGCCTACGTGGGCCTCCCCCTGACGCGCTGGGGAGAGGACTTCGGCGGCCTCGGCGTGGAGTTCGAGAGCCCGCGGCGCTTCGGCCCGAAGGACATCGCACTCGCGCGGGGGATCGCCCGCCAGGTCGGGGTCGCGCTGGCGAACGCCCGGCAGTTCAATCTCCTCCAAAGTCTGCGTTCGTTCGGCCTCCGGGTGGGCTCCAAGCTCCGGCTCGCGGCCGTCATCGAGGAGATCGCGCAAGGAGCCAAGGACCTGCTGGCAGGAGACGCCGCCGCGGTGTATTTCCTCGACTCGTCCGACCGCTCGCTCGTCGCGGCCGCGGGGCATCAGAGCTCGTTCCCGCTGCCCGAGAGCCTCGCTCGTATCGACCTCGCCACGTCGCCGTGGGACGAGCTGGCGCAGCACAAGACGGTCAGCACGATGATCGCTCCGGTCGGCAGCCCCATGCCGACCACGGCCGCCGTGGCCGCGCCGATCCCCGGCTCCGGAGGGACGCTCCTCGGAGCGGTCGCCGTCCTCTACAAGCGATCGGTCACGTTCCGTCCCGAGGACGCGGAGGCGCTGAACGTCCTCGCGGCGCAGGCGGCGATGGCGATCGAGAACGCGCACCGGTTCGAGCGACAGCGGCGGATGGCCAGGAGCTTGCAGGAGGGTCTTCTCTCGACCGAGATGCCCGAGATCGCCGGGTGCGCCTTCGGCGCCGTGTACGAGGCCGCCGGGGGAGAGGCCGACATCGGAGGGGACTTCTTCGACGTGTTCGACCTGCCGGAGGGAAAGTTCGCGATGGTCGTCGGCGACGTCTCCGGTAAGGGGGCCGAGGCCGCGGCTCAGACTGCGATGGCGAAGTACATGCTGCGGGCCTTCGCGATCAGGAACTCGACTCCGTCGTCGGTCCTCTTCCACCTGAACAACGCGATGGAGCGGGACCTAGCGGAGGACCGTTTCGCGACGCTGGTCTACGGGGTCATCGATCCTGAGGAGCGCGCGATATCGATCAGCAGGGGCGGGCATCCGGCCCCGCTCGTCTATAGGAAGGCGACGCAGACCGTCGACGTCTTCGAGACTCCGGGCGGGCTCATCGGCGCGTTCCCCGACCAGCAGTTCGAACAGGCGACGACGAAGATCGAGGACGGCGACGTCCTTCTCGCATTCACGGATGGCCTCGTCGAGGCGCGCCGCGGCGACGAGCTCTTCGAGCGCGAGCGAGTGATCGAGTCGTTGATCAAGCACGCGTCACAGGGGGTCCCTCCCAGCGCGATCGCGCAGAAGGTCTACGACGACGCGAAGGAGTTCGGGACGGTGACCGACGACACGGTCGTTTTCGCCATCGGCTGCGGGTTCCCGGCGCCCGCGTCATGAGCTATCGCTGCGAGGCCTGCGGGAACAAGACACGCTTCGACGTCTTCGAGAACAAGCGCGTTCGGACCTTCCAGCACTTCACGCTCGGCGGCGAGATGTCCGTCGAGGAGGAGGAGGTGCTGACGCTCGAGATCGAGCGCGTCGTGTGCCGGTGGTGCGGGTCCGCGGACTCGATCGTGTCGGACTCCGGCGCGCCCGCCGCGCTCGAGGAGCTCGACCAGGCTTGAGCTCCCCGGCGCTCGAGGGCGTGCGCGTCCTCGACCTCACCCGCCTTCTCCCGGGCGGCTATGCCACCCTGCTGCTCGCGGACATGGGGGCCGACGTCGTCAAGATCGAGGAGCCCGGCAAGGGCGACTACATCCGCTGGACGCCTCCGATCGTGGGGGAGATGTCCGCATCGCACATCGCTCTCAACCGCAACAAGCGCTCGGTGACCCTCAACCTGAAGACGGACGCGGGCAAGGCGCTGTTGATCGAGCTGGTGCCGTCGTTCGACGTCGTCATCGAGTCGTTTCGCCCGGGCGTGATGGACCGGCTCGGCGTGGGTTGGGAGGTGTTGAGCCGCGCCCACCCCGGCCTCGTGTACTGCGCGATCTCCGGCTACGGACAGGACGGCCCGCGCTCCCAGGTCGCAGGTCACGACGCGAACTACATCGGGTATGCCGGCGTGCTCTCGATAATCGGCGAGGAGGGGCGTCGCCCGGTGATCCCCGGAGTGCAGATCGGCGATCTCGCCGGCGGCGGCATGAGCGCGGTCATTGCGATCCTCACGGCGCTCTTGCGAAGGAACGCGACGGGACGCGGCGACTTCTGCGACGTGTCGATGATGGACGGCGCGTTCTCGTGGCTCAGCATCCACGCCGCGCAGTTCGGCGCGACCGGGACCGTGCCTCAGCGCGAGCTGATGCACCTGTCGGGCGCGTACCCCTGCTACCGCGTCTATCCGGCAGCGGACGGGTGGATCACGGTCGGAGCCCTCGAGCCGCAGTTCTGGCAGGCGCTGTGTGGTGCGCTGGGACGCGAGGATCTACTGGGCGACGCGTTCGCCGTTGGCGAGAGGCGGGACGAGGTCATCCGAGAGCTCGACGCGCTCTTCGCGACGCGCACGCGCACCGAGTGGATGGACTTCCTGGGCGGGCTCGACGTGTGCGTCGGCCCGGTGAACGATCTCGAGGAGGCCTTCTCCGACCCGCAGGCCCGCCATCGCGACATGGTCGTCGATGCCGACCTCCCCGGGGTGGGCCCGTGGGCTCATGTCGGGAACCCGATCCGGCTCTCGAACGCGCCGGGCGAGGTCCTGCGACGGCCCCCGCCGGGACTCGGCGAGCACACCGAAGAGGTCTTGCGCGAGGCGGGCCTGGACGACGCCCGCGTGGAGGAGCTGCGCCAAGCCGGAGCCATCTGATGGCCTCGCTTCCTCCCGACGTCGCCGCCACGGTCGTCCGGGCGGTGGGCGCGTACATCCGGGCGACCTCGGCAGCCGAGCTTCCGCCCAAGCTCAAGAGGTTCAAGTCGTTCGACCGGCCCCGTTCGCTCGCGCCGCACAAGGACGCGTTGCTCGACGTGCTCGATGACGATGTACTGACGCGCGCGCGGATCTCGGAGTGGATGTCGGACGGACGGCCGCCACTGTCGAAGGACGAGCGGGGGATCCTCGCCCTCGCGGTCGACCGGCCCGACGGATGGGCCGGCTCCCTCGCCGCCTATGCGACGAAGAAGGAGCGTCCTCGCACCGCTACGAAGAAGCGACCGGCCGACGATGCGGCCGTCGCGCGCGAGAAAGAGCGGACGGCGCGCGCCAAGGAGGAGACGCGCCGCGTGCGGGAGGAGGCGCGGGACGAAGTGAGAGCCGCGCGGGCGCGCGCCGCGGATCTCGAGAAGCAGCTGGCGACGGCGCGCACGGAGGCCCAGGAGTTGCGGGCACGCGTTGCGGAGGCCGAGAAGAAGGTGACGACTACCGAGCGAGCCGCCGAGAGAATCGAGCGCAAGGCGCGCGCCGCCGCCGAGAAGGCCGTGGCCAAGGAGAAGGCCGCCCGGGAAGAGCTCCGTGCCGCCCGCCGGGAGCTCGAATCCGTGCGCCGGGAGCTCCGCCACGCCCGCGAACGGTTGGAACGCGCATCGAAGCCCACGCGCCCGGCACCGAAGAGCGGACGCACGACTGCGCCTCGGCCGCGGGCGGAACGCCGCCGCCTGCACGCTCCGAAGGGCCGGCTCGAGACCGACCCCCAGACGCTCGACGAGTGGCTGTCGATCGACGGCGTGCAGCTGCTCGTGGACGGCTACAACGTGACGAAGGCCGAGGGCGGCTTCGGCGGCGCCGACCTCGAGACGCAACGGCGACGTCTGATCGAGGGCGTCGGCACGCTGGCGCGCAAGAAGGGGATTCGGGCAACGATCGTGTTCGACGGGTCGGACGTCGCGCCGGGCACGTCGCGCGGGCCGCGCGCTCCGGTCAAGGTCGAGTACTCGAGGAGCGAGACGGCCGACGACCACCTCGTCGCGCGGCTCGAGTCGCTCTCGGGCGCCGTCGTGGTGACGACCAACGACAAGGAGCTGCAGCACCGGGCCGCCGCGCTCGGGGCCACGATTGCGACGTCGAACCAGCTCCTGGCACTCATCCGATAGCTCCCCGCGGGGTTTCTCAGAAACCTGTCACACCCCCTCCCTAACCTGACTCTCAGGACACAGCCGGCGCCGCCCCCGGCGCGCGTCGGGGACACAGCCGGCGCCGCCCCCGGCGCGCGTCGGGGACAGAAGGAGGGAGGCAGTTATGAAGATCGACTGCACGGAGTGCCAGATGTTCAACAGCTCGCACTGCGAGGATTGTCTCGTCACCGCGTTGCTCCATCCGCCGGAGTCGCCGGTCGAGATCGACGAGGACCTCGATCCTCCGCTGCAGGCGCTGACGGGCTCGGGATTGATCCCGGTGCTGAAGTTCCGCCCGCGTGAGCCCGCCGCGGCCGTTCCCGGCGAGATGCGCTCGGACCATGCGCCTCCGGTGAGCGACACGGGCTGAGCCGCCCGTGCGCTCACCGCTGGGATCAAATCCCTGCACCCTCACCGCCTCGCTCGTACGATGCCCCCGTGGAATCGAAGGAGGGCAACGGCCACGACGTCGTGCGCCTCAAGGCGGTGGGAGTCAGCGACGACGGGCAGGCCCTGTTCCTCGCGACTCGAGCCAACGCGCGCACCGGCGGGTTCGTGCTGCCGTTGGACGAGGCTCTCCTCGAACGACTCGAGGAGGCGCGCGAGAAGGCTTTCGCCGCGCGTGACGCGCGCGGCGAAACCGGCGGGGCTCCACAACCGGCCCCTCCGCCACCTCCGCCGCGCCCGCGCGTCGAGAGCCGGCTCTCCGTCAAGGAGATCCAGGCCATGCTGCGCGAGGGCCGAACCGTGCAGGCCATAGCGAAGAAGGCCGGGGTCGACGACGCGTGGATCCAGAAGTTCCAAGCTCCGATCGTGTGGGAGCGCGCGGGCATGGCGTCGAGGGCGCGCCGCTCGGTCGTGGTCAAGGCGCGCAGCGGACCGTCGGCGGTACCTCTCGACGACGCCGTGCTCGCGAACTTGCGGGCGCGCGGGATCGTGATGTCGCCGTCGACCTACGAGACCGCGTGGGACTCGATCCGGCGCGTCAAGAGCGGGACGTGGACCGTGACCTTCACGTTCGAGGCGCGCGGCCGAAGCCACGTGGCCAAATGGGAGTACGACACCGAGACCATGGAGGTCCGGCCGCAGAACAAGCTCGCCGGGGACCTCGGCTGGATCCAGGCTCGCCGGCGGCGCGCCTCGGCCCCCGCGTAAGCCTCCGCTTCCTTCGCACCCACCGCTAGGCTCGCCGGATGAGCCTCGGTCGTGCCGTGATGATCGTCGCGACGTGCGCCGTGGTCGCCGCAGGGCTCCTCGCTCTCGTCTCCCGGACCCCGGCCGACGTGCGCGGCGACCGGCCGGATGCCGGGGCGACCGACCCGTCCAACGGAGCGACGTTTAGCGAAGCCGACGTCGCGCGGCACGGCCACTACCGCGGTCCCTCCTATCTGGGGTTCGCGCTGCGAACGTTGATCGGGATCCTCGTGCTCGTGGTTCTCGCGCGCGGGCCGTTCGGCAGGTTTCTCGACAAGATCGACGGATGGCCCGGCGGATGGCTAACTCAAGTCGTCGTGGGCTCGATCTTCGTTGCGATCGTCGTGACGGTCGCGACGTTGCCGCTCGCGTTCGTGCGCGACTTCTCTATGGAGAAGGCGTGGGGGCTCTCCACGCAGAACGCCGGGGGATGGCTCTCCGACGTCGCCCGTTCGGTGCTCGTCGGCGCGATCACCGGCGCCATCGCCAGCGTCGCGTTCTTCGGGCTTGTTCGGTGGCTGCCGCGCGCGTGGTGGATCGTCGGCTGGGCCGCGTTCACATTCCTTACCGCGGTCCTCGTATTCGTGTGGCCGATCCTCATCGCACCTCTGTTCAACAAGTTCACCCCGCTCGAGGACCGAGCTCTCGCCGGCCGCATTACCTCCGTTGCCGCCGACGCCGGCATCGAGCTCGACGAGGTCCTCGTCGCGGACGCGTCGCGCCGTACGACGGCGGAGAACGCGTACGTCGCGGGATTGGGCGGCACGAAGCGGATGGTCCTCTACGACACTCTTCTGCGGTCCGGGGGGGAGGACGAGACGATGTTCGTCGTCGCGCACGAGCTGGGCCATGCTCGTGAGAACCACGTCGTAAAAGGGGTGGCGATCTCGTCGCTCGGGCTGTTCGTGGGCTTCGCTCTCCTCGCGCTGCTGGCGCGAGGCGACTCGTCGTGGAGCTGGGGCGGAGCCACGGGCATCGACGACGTTCGGGCCCTGCCGGTGCTCCTCCTGTTCGCGACGCTCATGGGACTCCTCGTTCTGCCCGCGAGCAACGCCCTGTCCCGGTCGTTCGAGGCGCACGCCGACCGCGTCGCGATCGAGCTCACGGACGATCCGGATACGGCCATCCGCTCGTTTCGCCGGCTAGCGTTCTCGAATCTCGCCGACCTCCGGCCCCCGCGGCCCCTGGTGTGGTTTCTCTTCACGCACCCGCCGATACCCGACCGCATCCGCACCGTGGCCGGATTCGGGGTCGCGCCCTAAACTGGTCAATTCGTCCGAGACGCAGATCATCGACGAACGACCAAGGGGGGCCACGATGGCTCAGACACTCATCGAGCGATTTCACGAGCGCGTGTCGCAGCACCCGGATCGGGTTGCGCTCCGCCACAAGGTCAACGGGGAGTGGCGGGACATCACATGGAGGGATTACGGTGACGTCGTCGCCCGTGCGTCGAAGGCGCTGATCGCAGCCGGATTCGAGCACGGGGACAAGATCAGCCTCCTGTCGCTGAACCGCCCCGAGTGGCACTTCACGGACATCTCGGCGATGGCGATCGGAGGGGCGACCGCCGCCATCTACTCGACGAACTCGCCCGAGCAAGTCGCCTACATCGTCGAGCACTCGGACTCGAAGTTCGCGTTCGTCGACGGGCCCGAGCAGCTCTCGAAGATCCTGAAGATGCGCTCGGAGCTGAAGAAGCTCGAGAAGGTGATCGTGTTCGAGGGCTACGAGGGCGACGCCGACGCTGAGTTCGTCACCACGTGGGACGAGTGGCTCGCGTCGGGTGATTCGGTGCCTGCCGCGTCGTATCGCGAGGCGACCACCCGCGTGAAGCCGGAGGACCTCGGGACGTTCGTGTACACGTCCGGCACGACGGGCCCGCCCAAGGCGGTCATGCTCACGCACTCGAACATCTGGTGGACGGCGACGCACTCCGAGCAGCACATCCCGATCGGCGATGCCGAGAACGGCCGTGCGCTCTCGTATCTTCCGCTCTCGCACATCGCCGAGCGGATGATCTCGCACTACCTTCAGATCTATTACGGGACGCAGACGTGGTTCGCGGAGTCGCTCGACACGCTGCTCCCGGACCTCCAGGCGTGCAAGCCCACCTACTTCTTCGGGGTGCCGCGCGTGTGGGAGAAGTTCTACGCCGGCATCCAGGCAAAGATGGCGACGGCCGATCCCGCCGACCGCAAGACGAAGCTTGCCAAGAAGGCGATCGAGCTCGGCCGCCAGGTCACCAAGGCCGAGCAAGAGGCGGTGGCGCGCGGCGGAACGTTCAAGGACGCCAAGGTGTCGCTCGGCACAAAGCTGCAGCACACCGCGCTCGACAAGGTCGTGCTCTCGAAAGTGAGGGGCGCGCTCGGTCTGGACGAGTGCCGGCTCGCGCTGTCGGCCGCGGCCCCCCTCAACCCCGACCTCATCTGGTTCTTCCACTCGATCGGGGTCAAGATCACCGAGGGCTACGGTCAGTCGGAGGACAACGGGCCGACGTCGTGGAACCCGCCCGACGCCAACAAGATCGGAACCGTCGGCACTCCGTTCCCGGAGCTCGAGGTCAAGATCGCCGAGGACGGCGAGATCCTCGTGCGCGGCGGCAACGTCATGCCCGGCTACTACAAGGACGAGAAGGCCACCAAGGAGACGATCGACGAGGAGGGATGGCTGCACTCGGGCGACGTCGGCGAGCTCGACGAGCACAACTACCTCAAGATCACCGACCGCAAGAAGGACCTGATCATCACCGCGGGGGGCAAGAACATCGCTCCGCAGGAGCTCGAGAACCGCATCAAGTTCCACTCGCTCATCTCGCAGGTCGTAGTCATCGGCGACCGCCGGCCGTTCCTGACCGCGCTCGTGACCCTCGACGAAGAGAAAGCGCCGTCGTGGGGGGCCGAGCAGGGCATCGAGGGCGACATCGCCGCCATCGCGAACCACGAGCGCACGATCAAGGAGATCGAGGGCGCCATCAACGAGGTCAACAAGGGCCTCGCGAAGGTAGAGGGCGTCAAGAAGTTCCGCGTGCTCGAGCGCGATTTCCTTCAGGAGGAGAACGAGATCACTCCGACGATGAAGGTCAAGCGCAAGCAGATCAACGAGACATACGCGGACGTCATCGAGGACATGTACGAGAAGAGCTCCCCGACGGGGGCCGGCGCGAAGGCCCCGTTGCACAAATAGACAAACCGGAGCTTTCGCTGCTTGGGGGTCGCTTCGGCGGCCCCGAGCGTATGCTTGCCGCGCCTGCGACTACCTGACTAGGAGGCGACAGTGCCGGTAACCATTCGAGACATCCGCGCGTTCAAAGAGCGCGGCGAGCGCTTCGCCATGCTGACCGCGTACGACGCGTTGTCCGCGGGCCTTCTCGACGACGCGGGGATCCCGATCATCTTGGTCGGGGACACCCTGGGCATGGTCATGCTGGGCCACGACTCCACCTTGCCGGTGACGATGGATCAGATGCTGCATCACACCGCGGCCGTTCGGCGCGGCGCGACCAACGCGTTCGTGGTCGGCGACATGCCGTTCATGAGCTACCAGGGCTCGATCGACGACGGCATCCGGAACGCGGGCCGGTTCCTCAAGGAGGCCGGCGCGAACGCGGTGAAGCTCGAGGGCGGGGGGCGCGTCCTGGATCTCGTCGGGCGGCTCACCGAGGCCGGCATCCCCGTGATGGGTCACCTCGGCCTGACGCCGCAGTCGGTGAATCAATTCGGCGGCTACCGGGTCCAGGGCCGCACCGACGAGCAAGCCCACCGCATCGTCCAGGACGCGAAGGACCTCGAGGCGGCGGGGGTGTTCTCGGTCGTGCTCGAGGCGGTGCCGTCGGTCGTCGCCCGGGAGGTCACGGCGACCCTCGACGTCCCCACGATCGGGATCGGCGCCGGCCCGGATTGCGACGGCCAGGTCCTCGTGTGGCACGACTTCCTCGGCATAACGACGGGCGCGGCCCCCAAGTTCGTCAAGCGTTACGCCGAGCTGGCCGGGGAGATCACATCGGCGGCCCGGGCGTTCGCGTCGGAGGTCGCCGAAGGTATCTACCCGGGACCGGAGCACGCTTACGACTGAGGTCGTCCCGACTCCCTAGCCATCGGCCCTGACTGGGGCCCGCGACGCCCTGGCCGCCCTCCTACAGAAAACCCGTGGACGGGCCGATCCCCCGGCGTAGCCTTTTCGTGTCCCTCGGCCGATCGGAGACAGGCTAGGCGTGGCAAAGAGCATCAGATGCCCTTTCTGTGGGGGCCTCAACCCGTCCGAAGCTCAGTGGTGCGGGCAGTGCCTGCAGCGGTTTCCCCAGCCGGAGGCCCAGCCCGCCGCGGTCGAGCCCAGCTCTGCCGCCCCCGCGCCGGCCGGCCCGCCCGCCTCGGACGACCCGCTTTCGCAGCCCGCCCCGGTCGTTGCTGCCGCTTCCAACGCGGCCGCGGCCGGCGACGGGAGGGCCTTCACCGTCACGGCGGAGGGCATCACCTGGACCTGTCCGACGTGCGAGACGCCCAACTCGATCGACTCCGACGTCTGCTCGGTGTGCGGGACGACGTTCGCCCAGATGGTGCACCCCGAGCCGGAGATGGCCGACAGGGACCCGAACACCGCGGCCCTCATCTCGCTCTTCTTCCCGGGCGCCGGCCACGGCTATCTCGGCCTCTGGGCCGACGCGATCGCCCGCGGCGTCATCAGCGTCTGGGTCATCGCCGTCGCGTTCATCGCCGCCTTCGCCGGAAAGGACTCGAGCGGACGGCTCGTCACCATCCTGTTCGGCTTCGTCGCGTTCGGCTTGTGGGGCGTCGCCGCCCATGACGCCTACCGGGTGGCTCGTAAAGAGAAGGATCGAGTGATCCTCAAGGGCCGGGGCTTCCTCTTCCTCGTCCTCGGCCTCCTGAGCGTGCTGCTCTTGGTCGTGGTCGGCTCGGCGCTGAGGGCGCGCGGCTAAGGCGTCATCGTCGCCCCTGCCCTCATGCGCACCCCATGGGTGGCAAAGCTGCGGTGCATGCGGTGCATGGGGTACGCCGTGTACCTCATGTACCGCATGCACCGCACGTTTCCCCAGGCAGGTATGTGGTGGTCGAGGGAGGCTTTCGCCCGCTAGGCGAGGCGGATCGCTTCGATCCGCCCGGCCGGTCCTTCGACGGCCAGCGATCCACCCCGGAACGCGGCCCCCACGCGCCCCGACGCGTCCAGAGCCAGAAGCCCGGCGCTGACAGGGCGCCGCTTGCCGACCCATTCGACGACGCGCTCGCACGCCTCCTGCGGGTGAGCCCCGTCTTCGACCAGCAACGCCACTCGCAAGCTCGCCAGCGTCTCGAGGAACAACTCACCCACGCCGGTGCCGACGACGGCGACGTTATGTGACGCGTACAGCCCGGCCCCGAAGATCGGAGCGTCGCCGACCCGCCCCGGCAGCTTGCCGAACACGCCTCCCGTGGACGACGCGGCCGCCAGCCGGCCCGAGTCGTCCAGCGCAACGGCGCCGACGGTGTCGACGTGCTCGGGTGCGCCGAAACGGGACGGCTCGAGTGTCCCCGCCGCGCGCGCCTCCTCCCATCGGCGCCGTTGCGCCTGCGTGGTGTCGGCCAGCAGCGGCAGGTCGTCGGCGAGCGCCATCGCGCCCGCCCCGGCCACGAGCAGATGCGGAGTGTCCGAGAGGACGCGCCGGGCGAGGCGAACCGGGTTCGCAACCGACACGTTTGCCACCGCGCCGCAATCGCCCGTCCACCCATCGGCGATGCCGGCGTCCATCTCGACGGTGCCGTCGATGGTCAGGACCGATCCGCAGCCGGCGTTGAGCGCGGGATCGTCCTCCAGCGCGACGACGGAGTGCTCCACCGCGTCGACGGCCGAGGCCGCCTCGACCGCACGTGCGAGCGCGTGCGCGGGCGAGGGCAGAACCTCCTTCTCCAAGCCGGAGACGCCGCCGTGCACGTAGACCTGGTTCATGCGGGTCAGCGTACGATGCG
>DATBND010000350.1:0-2764 GCA_036554505.1 Actinomycetota bacterium
GTTCAGATACACGGTGAGATCGGAGTCGGTGACCTAGCGGCTGAGCTGCACGTCGAGCCCCGACCTAGTCGTGCCGACCATCACCATGTCGTCGGGATCCTCGGCGTCGTGACACGTCAGCCGGTCGGAATGGGCCCCGACCATTTCGGTCCCGATCGTGCGGGCGAGCTCGTCGTGTGTGAACTGCCGGTGCAGCGCGTTCGCGCACACGAGCGATATGTCCTTCGTGCGGATGCCACCTGCTTCGAGCTCGCCGACGATTGCCGGGAGCGCGGTCGCCCACACCGGCGCGTAGCAGGGGACCGTAGGGTCGTCGAACGCAATCGTCACGCGATCCCCCGGTGAGACCTGCTCGCGCAATGGAGGTGTGTCGAGCGGCGCCTCGAGCGCGGTGCGCACTGCGCCGTCGAGATCGTTCACGGGCTCTAGAGGCAACGCGAAGCCGGGTGAGACCACCTGCGTGTGGGCCGGGAAGCGAGCGCCGACGAACCGGTCGCCGGACACGACCTGCCGTTCGATCGGGTCCGTCACGCGAGGACGCGTTCCATCCACTGGAACGGGTCTCTCACCTCCGCAAGCGACGGGACGTTGTCGGGCGCGTCCCACACGGTGTTGAGCGCGGGAAGCCCCTTCAGCTGGACGACCGCCGCGCAGAACGTGCGTCCCGAGCTGTGGAGCTCGCGGTCGAGGCTGATGCCGAGCACGCTTGCGAGCAACTGCTGCCCCTCGCTGGGCGTGGCCGCGCGGCGCGTCATCCCCTCGTCGATCCGGGCGGAGTCGGGGACGATCTCCTCCGACACGGCCATCGCCGCGTGACTCGAGTACCCCTCGGTGACGGCGACGAAGCCGCGGAAGCGATCCAGCGCGCGCCGGTGACGTTCGGTCTGCGTGATCGGCAGCGCGCTCTCCGACCCGCCGAGGCCTTCTTGCAGCGCCTCCATCCCCTTCGTCTGGAGGTCCATCAACCTGCGCTCGAGCTCTCCGGTGTCGATCTCTATCGCGTCGACGAGATCGGTCAGCAAGCTGCGCGCGTAGCGGCCCGTCCAGGGCCGGGCGGTGAACAAGAGGTGGCGCGCCGCCTCGTGCAGCGCGAACCATTTGCGGAACGAGTCGCCGTCGAAGCCGTACTCGGTGGTCACGCTCTGCAGGTTGGGCTCGACGAAGATCAGCCGGCCGTCATCGTCGCGCGGGATCGGCAGGTCGTAGCGTCCGAGCGCCTCCTGTGCGAGCGAGCCCACCAACGTGCCGGTCTGCAGTCCCAACAACAACGGCGCGACCTGACCCATGGCCGTCTCCATCGGGTTGCCCGCGTCGCTCGGCGACGAGCCGTTCCCCATCTGCGCGGTGAAACGGCCGGCGAGATGCTCGAGCAGCCACCGCCATGCCTCCAACGTCGAGGTAACCCACGCCGAGCGATTGACGAGCAACAGCCGCATCGGCTCCTCCGGCGTCAGGCGCGTGTATCCCGAGACGAGGATCTCGGCTTGGTGCACGTCGTCCGCCAAGGTCCGCGCGGAGTCGGTTCCCGGCGTCGCCTCCGACGCGCCCTGCGTCGCCGCGGCGACCGCGACCTGGCGGGCGATCTCGAAGTTGATGGGGCCCTCGCCCGAGGCGAGGATTCGTTGGATCTCGCGGAACAGCGGGATGTCGAAGGGATCCTGACTCATGCGCCCATCGTCGCGCAGTACGCTCCCGAGCGATGCCCACGGACAAAGGCCTGGTTGTCGCCGTCACCGGTGCGGCCGGCTACGTCGCCGGGCGCCTGATCGAGGGTCTCGCCCGCGACGACCGCGTCGAGCGCATCCTCGGCTTCGACGTCCGTGCCCCCCGGGTCGACTCTTCGAAGTTCCTGTTCGACGAGATAGACGTTCGTAACCCCGCTATAGAGGCGCGGCTTGCGGGTGTCGACGTGCTCGTCCACCTTGCCTTCGTGATGGACCCGATCCGCGACGAGGGCGAGATGAGAGACGTGAACGTTAACGGGAGCCAGAACGCCTTCAAGTGCGCGGCTCGCGCGGGCGTGCGCAAGATCGTCTACACGTCGTCGGCCGTGGTCTACGGCGCGCATCCCGACAACGACGTCCCTCTGACCGAGGACTCGCCGCTTCGGGCGAACCTCGACTTCTCGTACCCGGCCCACAAGCTCGAGGTCGAGTACGTCGTCAAGGAGGTGGCCGCCGAGCACCGCGACCTGGGCTGGGTGGTGTTCCGTCCCGCCATCGTGTTCGGACCCAACGTCGACAGCGCGTGGGCGCACATGCTCGAGATGCCCGTCCTCCTCGGGATACAGGGCTATTCGCCGCCGCTTCAGTTCGTCCACGAGGACGACGTCGGGCGCGCCCTGCAGTGGGCGGTGACCGAGGAGGTTAGCGGCTACTACAACCTCGCCGCGCCGGGCTGGCTGGACGGCGACGAGGTCCTGGCGATCGTCGGCCGGAAACGGCGCGACCTCCCCGAGCCGGTCGCCTTCGCGTTCGTGGACCGGCTCTGGAGCCTGGGGCTCAGCGAGGCCCCCTCCGGGCTGCTGCACTACGTGATGCACCCGTGGGTGGTCTCGACCGACAAGCTCACGGCCGCGGGGTTCACGACGCGCCGCTCGAACCTCGAGACCCTCGGCAAGGTGGCCGACCGTGCCCGGGGCCACGTCCGCCTCGGCAGCCGCCGCCTGCGGCGGCTGGACCTCGCCCGCGCCGGCCTCGCCGGGCTCGGCGTGATCGGGGCCGTGGCCGGGGCCCGGGCGATCCGGGCCCGCCGCTAGGGCCCT